>JACZWF010000018.1 GCA_022572285.1 Nitrososphaerota archaeon
AATTCTAATTCTAGATCTCTGTTAGGCAGCATCCTGGCGCCTGAATATGGCATAGGCGATCACGAGGGGAACTATGATCCATGTTAAGAGGACGAGTGTAAGCGCTTGCGAAACTACTATGCTTCCATACTCACGAATGAGGAAAGATGCTTGAGGACCGAGTTCTCCCCGAAGTGGGCTGTCCGCCATATGCATGAACGCGAGCATCCTTGTAGTTTCAACCGGGTTAGCAATTACTAGAGGAACCAGATAATCTGATACATCTAAGACCACGGCGATAACTCCAAGGAAACCAACATCATAGATCACGACTATGATGAACCATATGAAGAGCCCTGTCCCTATTGCTGCTGCCCTCCCCTTGACTGAAACTGTGACTATGAAGCCCAATGCTACCGCAGACGCAGATAGCATTGCAGAGTATCCTAGAGCAAACAAGAACTGTACAATGAAAACTGGGTTACTGGAGTAAACCATCAGTTCTGCTGCACCATAGCCTATCAACATTGCCAGTGTCAAGGAGATGACCAACCCTACATATTTGGCCGTAAACACTTCCATCTTAGTTGCAGGCTGTGAGAGCAAGTATTCGATAGTCCCCGTCTCTCTCTCACCAGCAATCGTCGTGGATGACATAGCAAGGGAGACGAGCGGAACTAGGGGAACTGCCAGATTCACCAATGTACCTACGACCATTCCTGGGTAATCAGAAGGAAGGAAGCCCCCTCCTCCAAGGAGTATGTACGGAACTCCAAGAGCAAGGAAGAAGAAAGTGATCGCGAAGGCGATTAGCCACTTGCTCTTGATAGAGTCCTTGAACTCCTTCCTCAGAATCATTACAAATGCCTTAGTTGACATCTGCTTCTCCTGTCAACCTTAGGAAGGCGTCTTCGAGATTTGGCTCATCCACCTTAAAGTCCTTGACAGCGACTCCACTTTCGTTCAGTGAATTCAATATCTTGAGTTTTACAGTTGGGTCAACTCCCATTACCATCCAGCTATTCTTTATGGAGACGTCCTTTGCTCCGGCCTTCTCCAATATTGTCATAGCCTTATCTGTTGTGGCCTGGTCCTCCAACTCAATGTAAAGCTGAGCACTCAGGTCGAGCTGTTGCATCAATTCGTTAGTAGTTCCTGTCGCAACTAGTTTTCCTCTATTCATGACCATGATGTTCCTCGCAATTTGATCAACATCTCCTAGGAGGTGAGTAGTTAGCATGATCGTCTTACCCTCGCTTACCAACACATTGAGCAAGGTACGGAATTCGAGTTGTCGCCTGACGTCTAGATTAGCTGTTGGTTCATCAAGCAACAATGTCGGTGGGTCGGAAAGGAGCGCGATTGCTAACATTAGCCTCTGCCTCATTCCACTTGAGAGAGCGGCAACAGATGCTCTTCCCCAAAGTTCCAGACCGACGAACTCCAAGAGTTCTGTAATTCGAGCTCGCTTGACCCCTCGCATATCTGCATAGAACCTCAAGGTTTCAAGTACAGAGAGATTATTGTATAGGCTCGGTTGCTGAGGGACATAGCCGATCATCCCCCTTGCAGCTTTTCCCTTAGCAACGACATCAAATCCTTCAATTGTGATCCTACCTTTGAAGTGAATTAGGCCGAGCATGCACTTCAAGAGTGTCGTTTTACCCGCTCCGTTCGGTCCGAGAAGAGCCCAGACACCTCCCCTTTCTACACTGGCTGTCAGGTCGTCTCCGGCTTTGAAAGATCCATATGCTTTAGTTACGCTTTCCAGCGTAATCGTTTGCTCTGATACCAAATAATCGGCTCCCTAGAGACGGAGAAATCATTTCTCAGTGAGGTATTAAGCCTTTCTGGCACTCGAATTTACTTTCGTTATCTCATAATGTTAGAAGGCGAATGGCCCACTTTCGTCGCTCAACCGCTTTACCTCGTTCAAAGCCTCGCGTGGAGTGACCTGCTTCAAGACGGCCTCGTGGAGTTTCGTGAACAGTAAGCCTTCGATCGAGTCCCAGTTCGGGAAGCCGGGCTTGAAATTAATTTCTCCAGCATCCATCGCCGCCTTGACTGGATCGAAATGTCGAATAGTTCCTTCATTTATCAAGGTCTTTACGTGTGGATCCTCGAAGACTCGCTTTCTTGTAGGAGTACCGAGAGCTAATGGATCTAGAGCCACGATAACCTGTGTCGCGGCTAGCGTAGCCCACTGGATAAAGAGCCATGCCAGAGCCGGGTTCCTCGAATACCTAGAGACAGCTAGTCCTGCCCCAGTGTAATGATGGGATGACCCAGCCTCACCACGTGGGTTCTTGGCGAAACCGATATCCCTAATGACAAATGAGATTCCAGGGGTATCCATCAACGATGCGAACTCGGAGATATTAATTGCCATAGTTGCTCTTCCCTTCGTCAATGATTCTGCGGCTGGACCCCATCCGTAGAAAGGAGAATTAGGCTCAGCGTACTTGCCGACCTCGACGTAATGCTCTAAAGCCGCTACAGCCAAATCGCTATTGGCGTCTGATGTAATTACCCCATCACGGCCGACGTCCCAGAGTTTCCCGCCGAACGAGTACAGCCAGTTGTGCCATTCCTCAATTACAGCTGGAAAGCGAGCCGCCATCAATACGGTGCCCCACCTTGCTCTACTTGGGTTATGGAAATGCTTCACGTCCTCCAAGTACTCATCCCACGTGGAGGAGAGTTCTCTCCCTTCTTCTTGGTAAAGGTCTTTTCTATAGAACCTAAGGTAAAGAGGTGTTTCCTGCCCTACCTGCACCTCGGTACCCTTGAATGTTCCTGCCGGGATATTCCATGGCGGTAGTATCAGATCCGGAGGGTATGTTGCCGAAAATGCCTTGACAGGATCCAGAAAATCACCAAGTTCTAGGTTAGAAAACGTTTGCTCAGGGAAGCGCTCCACCAGCTCTGCGATTGGGATTATATGTATAGCGAACCTACCAACCTGCGAAACATCGATGTTAAAAACATCAAAAGTAGGTGATCTTGTGCTCACCGCCAAAAGTGACTTTGCTAAGTTGTTCCTATAGATATCAAATTCCATCAACAACTCTATTCCGAGAGAGCTTGAGAAGTCAATTCGATTTCTGAAAAGAGCCCGAGGACCAACTTCAGCTTCCATGGCAACACGAAGGCTCTTTCCTGCCGTTTGATCGGAGATGGATTCAAGAAAACGAATGAACTCGAGGTAATCTTCCGGGATGTAATTCTGGGCATTTTTTGGAGTAGCAATCGTAGTCACCCGTCGAGGCCGGGGATCTACAGGAGTCCCAATCCGATCCTGAGAGAGAAAGTATGCAGATCCACCAACTGCAATAGCACCTGCTGCCGCGCCCGCAAGACCGATAAACCGCCTGCGAGAGACTCCTCTTCTCTTGTTACGCTTTAGACTCTCGATCGATTGATTGTCCTGGTCGACTTCGTCATTTCCGGAAGAACTCAATTACCACAGAAAAAAATGATTAGACCCTCAATAAGTGTTATGTGGAATTGGAAAAGACCAGAGATCATCCTTAATTATAGTGTACTCGTTTATCTTCCTGAATGGTAAAGGAAGACTACAACTACCGTTCCTTTGAGGAAGGAGTCTCCCCTTGGGACGATTTCAGGACCTCGTCAAAGATTCGAGTCGGCAAGGTTGCTCCAGATTTCGTGGCGACTGACTTGGATGGTAACGTCGTAACTCTTTCTTCTTTTCGTGGCAAAAAGAATGTAGTCCTCCAGTTCGGCTGCGCTACTTGCGCTCCCTTCGTAGAGAGAGTGAATTCTGGTGAAGTTGCGCTAGAAAGTCTGCATAAGAGGTATCGGGATAAGAGATTTGAATTTTTCATTATTTATGTCAGGGAAGCTCATCCAGGTTCGCGCCTAACTCATCATGCTACCATCCAGCAGAAGAGAGATCATGCGGAGATATTACGAAGGGATGAAAATCTTGATATTCCGATTATCGTTGACGACCTAGCTGGAACCATACATCGAGCTTACGGTTCGCTTCCTTACATGATCTTTGTCGTGAACAAGGAAGGGATCATAGTGCATCGGGCAGATAGAAGTGACCCATCTCAATTACCTCTGATTCTCGATAATCTTCTAATGCTTGACTCTTCTCCTGCACGCGAGAATCTCCAATCGTCATATTCTGAGACACTGAGGTCCATTGGTAAAGCTTCTGCGGGCGTCAGATCCAGAGTCGCCTCCAGAGCCGAAGCTCGGTCGGCTTGAGATACCCCTAGATGATTTTCAGTCTTGGACTCTCAGCCTAACCGATGCCTTTCGGTAGGTTGTCTCCTAGCCCGAGGCTCCTGAAGACGTCTATGTACTCTTTCTCCTGGTCATGTTCTGCAGGACTCGGATAGTGAAGGAATCCCTTGTCAAGAGGTTGGCTGACCCAGTACTCGGTCACTGTCCCCGGTCTAGACGGTACCATGCCATCCAAGTTACGACCCATCTCTTCCTGCCATTCCCTAGAGAGGATGAAGTCGAAGAATAGCTCTCCTGCGGCTTTGTTTTGACCATGTTTGGTTATTCCAGCACAGCGTGCTATGGCAGCAGGAGGAAGATCCCGCAGAACGAGAGGCTGGACCCCTCCTTCCCTCATGTGAGAATAATCGTCACCCATACCCTGCTTTCGGAGGGTAGCAGGGAAACCAAAGGTATGCTGCCCCAGGCCCATGTTGTGGGTCATGTAGAGCAGGCATTCGTATGTGTATGGCTTAATGTTCGTAGCTAGATTCGTGATGAATTCTGTCCATTTGCTTTCTCCAAGAGATCTCTTCAGTGCGATAAGGTAGTAGAATCCCATCTTCCCCTCAGGAAAGGCCACGACTGACTGTATAGCGGTCTTGCCTTGCCATTTCGGATCTGTAAACTCGTCCAAAGTTAGAGGAAGGTCTTCTGCTCTTACCTTCGTTGGATTGTAAACCATTCCGGTCGGCTCGACCGCCATAGCAGCCCACGTCGCCTTTGCATCGTAAAGGTTTTCCGGCAAAAACTTCAGAAGTGGGGAGGCGTACTCTCTCAACATGTCCTCTTTTGCTAGCTGCATTTGCATGTACTGAGGCATTATGCAAACGTCACAGGTAGGCAGGCCGGCCTTCACCTCGGCCTTCATCTTCTCGTATATAGGCACAGGATGGGAGGAATAATAGCTGGCATGAATATTCAGATCCTCATACTTTCTCCTGAACGCTTTGATGGCGTCCTGCAAAACACCTCTAAGCGATGCATAAACAATTAGATTGCCTTCCTTTCTCGCCGCCTGCTCTTTCCCGGGGTCACTCATTTTGACTCAGATTCCTTGAGCAAAAGGACGCTTTAAGGATTCATATAGAATGATCCTAACCATACGGTCTCGAATCATTCTCGAACCAATACACATGCGTTAGATGGGATCTCAATAAAGACCTCTTCCCCCTCCGATAGCGTCTCTTCTAATGGATCTCGGAGTATCTTGATTACATGATTGTCGAGCTTCAACTTGTACTCCATAAATAGACCTGCATTTGTAATACTTTCAATTAATGCTGGAAAGACATTGGATCCTGTCCTGCGCGTCTTATGAACACGGACCCTCGGGCCCCTTATCAACACCTTCACAGCCTGCCCTTGCTTCAGATCAGAATTTCCTTTACAAAGAAGCATTCCACCGGCCATCTCCACTTCGGTAGCAGCCTCTCTTGCATCAACAACTTTACCATCGACGACGGACATTCCACCTAATAGCATCCCCGCATAGGAGTTGGGTGGATCTTCTAGAAGATCCTGAGGTGTACCCATCGCCTGTATCTCTCCGTTTCCCATTACGATAATCTGA
The DNA here is from genome assembly GCA_022572285.1 of Nitrososphaerota archaeon. Lineage (GTDB taxonomy): Archaea > Thermoproteota > Nitrososphaeria > Nitrososphaerales > UBA57 > B1T1B5. The sequence continues at coordinate 5,810 of JACZWF010000018.1, forward strand.
TCACTCATAGAGAGAGCTTCTGTGCGATCATGGGTGACGTAAATCGATGTGACATTGATCTTTCGCATAAGGGACTTCAACTCTACCCTCATATCTTCTCGCAATGGGGCATCCAAATTACTCAAGGGTTCGTCGAGTAAGAGGACTTCCGGATTGTATACTATGGCTCGAGCTAAAGCAACTCTCTGCTGCTGCCCTCCACTCAGGTTCGGCACCAACCGTTGCTCCAATCCAGTCAAGCGAACAAGTTCTACTACATCTAGGACTCTCTTCTTGACTTCCTGTTTAGGAAGCTTCCTTACTTTTAACGGATATGCAATATTCTCGAAAACAGTCAGGTGGGGCCACAATGCATATGTCTGATAGACCATTCCCATCCCCCTTTTTTCTGGTGGCACCATTATCCCTGCATTCTTCGAGAAGACCACGGTCTCGCCAACCATGATCGTTCCCCCCTCTGGTTCTTCGACCCCCGCAATACTCCTCAAGACAGTGGTCTTTCCGCAACCACTTGGTCCTAGGAGAGTAACGAACTTCCTACTTTCTGCAGTAAATGTTACATTATTGACAGCGATGGTTTCGCCAAACCGTTTCACTAGAGCCTCGACGGTGACCGCTACCATCTACTACCTTTCTTTTTCTCAGTCAGCCGATATATATTGTATTGGGCAATTCATCCCTTTCAACAGTTAGAATTATTCTACAAAGTCCTTAGTCCTGCGAATTACAATATTCTCTTTGGTAAAGCTGTTATATACTGCCTGAAAATCCGATCATCATCATGCGACACCTGCTTCTAGTCGCCCTCTTAATCACTATACTTGGAATAGTCTCTATCGCTACGATTCCATACGGAGCAGAATCTCAGGATTCATCTCTGAATTGGATTCATCCTGCTATGGATCTTCAGAATACAAACTTCAGTCCGCAGACCGTCATAACCAAAGACAACATTAACGCTCTTGAATTAAGATGGATCTACCAAGTTCCTGAAGATCCGTTCAAGATTCCTTTCGTTGCTCCGTCACTTGGATTGCAGATAGCTCCCCTACTTGTCAGCGGAATAGTGTATATCATGCCATTCTATAATCGAGTCATCGCCCTAAACGCAGAAAGTGGATCGGAGGTGTGGAGATATCAGGTGAACGTAACCGAGTTTCTTGACGAAGACTGGTGGTGGCCGGTACTTAGTGAAAAGAGCCTGAATTACCATGAAGGTGTCATCTATATGATGGGGTCTGATTGTAGGATTATTGGTCTAGATGCTGTTAACGGCGCAGAGCTCTTCGTCATACGTGACGTTTGTAAAGACGTGCCAGGAAACACCGGATTCTACTTTGGAGAACATGCTCCTCTCATCTTCGACGACCTAATAATTGCCCGAGCTTCAACACAGGATGGAGGAGGAAGAGGTTTCGTTGTGGCATATGATTTGAATTCTCATGAGGAGGTCTGGAGATGGTTTTCGGCGCCTCCAGCAGGAGGAGACCCAGAATGGGACTTTGCAGATGCAAGTAAAGGCAACATAGATCCTTTCAGGGGAGATTGGGGTAACACCGATCTAATTGGAGGTGCAGCGGTCTGGAGTCTTATTGCAGTCGACGAGGATACAAGAATAATATACTTTGCCACTGGAAGTGTCCCCGGGGTTTTTGATGCAGCACTTCGGCCTGGCCCCAATCTCTATGCCAGTTCGATTGTTGCCCTAAATGCCGATACTGGTGATATGGTTTGGTATTATGCAATCGCACCGCATGACATTAATGATCATGAGACCGGATGGAGCGTTATTCTAGCGGACGCAAATATAGGAAACGAAAGAAGGAAGGTCGTAATCGCAGGCTCGAAAACAGACTATCTATATGTCCTAGACGCGGCCAACGGAGAACCTGTCTACGATCCGATAAAGCTTGGACAGCCATCCTTCAACGTGCCTAATGATAACGCGGGGAATAATGCTGATTTAACCATATCTCAGAGGACTCTCGTAGGGAAGATTTTCTGTCCTGGCGGAAACGGCGGAATGGAACATCCACCTGCATTTGCAGATAATACGATCTATATCGCAACTCAAAGGGTATGTTGGACACTAGTTGAGGGTCCAGTCAACTACAAGGGTAGGGACATGGATGGATTCATCTACGGCGCCTCAACCGGGGAGAGGCAAAACTCAACGCTTTATGCTATCGATGTGAGTGACGGAAGTATCAAATGGACGTTCGAGATGCCAAATCGATATCAGAGCGCAGGCATAATGGTAAGCGGAGGAGTCGTCTATGCTGTTGACAGGGCAAGTGTGTGGTATGCTCTTGATCAGGAGACAGGCACTATGCTGAGGCGATCTCAATTTGGTGGTCTTGGTGCAGGAACCGTAACAATAGGCGCGACTGCGAGAGGTGAGATGATGTTGTTCCTTCCAGCTGGTGGAGGTCAGGTAGCAGCGAATACTCCAGGAATAGTTGTAGCATTCGGACTTCCGGAGGGAGCTTCAGGCAACAGTGGTCCAAATATCATAGGTTCCCCGATCGAGCTCATCTCGATCGCCGTAGCAGCCATTGCGGCGATAGTCGCGGTAGTTGTCGTACTTCGATCTAGAAGACGATAATTAAGATCGGACGGGAAGCCTTTAACCTATCCTGAACGTTAGAAAATATTGCGCGATGTGCTTGATCGAGCAATATCAGGTAGGGTAATTGTTTGGGCCTCCTTGAAGTTCCAAAGAGACCAGCACTGGATTACAAGTGGCTCACTCTAATTGTAATCAATCTTGGAGTTTTCATGGCTCCACTTGACACTGGAATAGTCGCCCTTGTCCTACCTAATATTTCACGAGACTTCTCAGCGGGCATTGACATCTCCATTTGGATTCCCGTAATCTATCTCATAGTCCTTACCGCATTCATGACAAGTTTTGGAAGATTGTCGGACATCAGAGGAAGAAAGCGGTACTTCAACATCGGACTTGCAGTATTCGTTTTGGGCTCATTCCTCAGCGGGATTTCAGCCTCTTTGCCAGAGCTGCTGTTGTTCAGGATAATACAGGGGGTGGGCGCAACGCTGGTCCTTGTGAATAGCCGCGCACTGATTGTTGATGCTTTCCCCCCGGGACAAAGAGGGTTCGCGATGGGTATCCATGTCACCGTCATATACCTTGCAATCGCGACTGGACCTGCACTCGGGGCCGTAATCACCCAGCTCGTAGGTTGGCGCACCGTCTTCTTCATCAACGTTCCAATTGGATTGGCCATCCTCCCTATTTCCTTCTTCAAAATACGAGAGAGCAAGAAGGCAGTAAAACAGTCAATGGATTGGCTAGGTTCCTTGATCTTTGCCGCCGCCCTGGGGGCCCTCCTTGTTGCGGTTACATTTGGTCCCAAGGAGAACTGGACTACCGTGGATACGTATGTGGAGTCCATCTATCTGCCAATAATCAATACCTTCATCTGGACTAGGACATTCATTTCCATACCTCTCATCCCTCTGCTTTTCGCCTCTTTTGGCCTACTCGCCCTCTTCTTTCTTGTAGAGTGGAGAGTCAAGCAGCCTATTCTCGATCTTAGAATGCTGAAATCCAATCGACTGTTTCTCTCGACCAATCTATCGGCGCTCCTGATGTATACTGCGCACTTTAACGCGTTTATTATGCTCTCTTTCTATCTCCAGCTTATTCGCCTAATGGACCCTATCCAGGCTGCCTTTGTTCTGGTCGTGTTCCCCCTTACAGTCGTCATAGTATCACCCCTAGGTGGGAGATTATCTGATAGGATTGGGTCTCGAGATCTCAGCGTTTTGGGTCTTGTTCTCCTCACGATATCTCTTCTCCTAATGAGCACACTATCCTTGAACTCATCTTTCCTCTTTATCGAAACATCTCTAATTCTTCTCGGACTTGGAGTCGCGCTTTTTGCTTCTCCAAACACCAATTCCAACCTCTCATCTGTAACCGCAGACAGAAGGAGTATGGCCAATGGCATGTTGGGAACTATGAGGCATCTAGGCCAAGGGCTGAGTCTGGCTATTGGTGCGGCCATCGTAGGTGTCTTCCTATCAGAGAATATCTACGATGTAGGAGGAACGATCTCCGCGTTCGAGTACGTTCAAGGGCTTAACAGAGCTTTTCTCATAGGTGCTGTCATCTCATTTGTTGGGATTTTTCCAGCATTCATTAGGGGATCTAAGAAAAGTCTAGACATAGTCGAGTGATAACTAGTTAAACGTCTCATGGCAGGTCGGCCCTGTAAGTGACCCTTAACCGCACCATGAAGTCCAAGTTAACTAAAGCACAAGAAAACAATCTCGTCGCGGCTAAAGTCATTCGAGAAATGCTAAGTCGATCCTTTGGACCAAGAGGCTTGACTAAGCTAACTGTCAACAATTATGGGGATTTTTTTTTGGTTCAAGCTGGTGTTGACATCCTCGAGAAGATTGATTACAAGCATCCGGTAGCGAAGATGATGCTTGACCTTGCCAAATCTCTCGAGTCAAACTTTGGGGATGGTTCGATCACGGCTGTTCTACTGGCGACAGGCCTAGTGGAAAAGGCTGGTGAGCTTATGCGGATGGGAGTCCACCCTAACGTAATTGCCGATGGATATGAAGAATCCCTCAAGAAGTCTCTCTCTATACTAAGCGACCTTTCCTTTAGTCTAGATCCAAACGACGCAAAAGGCATTAGGAGGATTGCATATACCTCTCTGCTCCCAAAGGTGCCTCAGGATAACTCAGACCTATTGTCAGGGCTAGTAGTACAGGCCCTAAAGATTCTCGAGGTTGATGAAACGAGCGCCCCCAGCCAAGACGTAACTGATCATTTCAATGTGATAGCGAGAGAAGGTGATTTCGAGGAGAGTTCACTAGTTGACGGAGTAGCCTTTGACGCCACAGTACTGGACCCTTCGATGCCAAAGAAGGTTATCGGTGCGAGAATTGCGATAGTGCACTCACTCTTTGGGATAAGGGAGATGAAAATGAAAACCGAGATAAGGATCTCAGAGGCAGCATCTCTTCCTCTCTTTAGGAGAAAGGAGAGATCCATCATCCACAAGATGATTTCGGATGTAGTTTCCAGTGGAGCGAACGTCCTCTTCACTCATAAGGGAGTGGATGACCTGGCTTTCGCTCCCCTCTCTGCTTCTAGAATCTTCACTGTAAGACGTGTTGGGATGCGTGATCTCAGAAGGATAGAGCGATCTACTGGCGCTAAGATGATTCTCTCCACGGACGAAGGCTTCGAGGGTAAGATTGGATATTCAGTCAGAGTCGAGGAGATGGAGATCGGTGATCGAAAATGGATAATTGTCCAAGGCGGAAAAAACCACGGGGCTGTAACCATACTAGCACGTGGTTATCTTCAGAGATCTGCAGACCATATTCAGGATACGCTGAGGAGAGTAGTTAGAATGGTAGGTGCCGCCTTGAGAAATCCTGACGTGGTCGCTGGAGGAGGAGCATGTGAGATGAGTCTTTCCGCAGAGCTGCACACATGGTCAACTTCTCAAACCTCTAGAAAGCAGCTAGCTGTCGAAATGTATTCTAAGGTTCTCGAGTTAATTCCGACGACTTTAGCAATTAATTCGGGAATGAATCAATTGGATGTCATCCCTAAGCTTAGGAATCATCATGCAGAAGGACGGAGTGGATATGGTATCGATAGTTTGAAGGGTGAATTGGCCGATATTGCAGCACGGGGTTACATTGAATCCGCTCACATGAAGAGTCAGATTCTGAATAGTGCGACCGAAGCCGCTCTCTCAATAATACGAATAGGTGATGTTTACCAAATGTCGCACCAACATAGTGATATGGCGCAAAAAGAGGGGCCGGACTATCCCTAAGACACTCGGGGTGCTGGAGACCTAAGCGTCCACAAGATATTCAGTACTCCCATGCTCTGTCCGACCAAGACCAGGGCGATAAATGCCCCCGTTGGGAGAACAAGTGGTTCAATCAGAAATCCCACAGCCGCTACGGATAATCCTTGCCTCAGAGCCTGACCTCCTATCCAGCCCGCTGCGGACATGGTGAATGCATAGCCGTATACCGAGAGCTCGACGATAACAAGATGAGATATTGCCAGGAATTTGATTGTCTGGTCTTTTCCCATCAAACGACTTGAGAGGAAGTAAACTAATGACCACCCGAGCATTCCCAATACTCCAACTGCCAGGAAGGATAGATAGGCGATTACCATCCATGTACCAGGAAAGGCCCCTACAATTAATGGAAGTCCAAAGGTTGGAACCAATAACGGGGTAGCGAAAATTGCGGCAGCTAACGTATTCGAAAGAGCTAGATAGATGAAATACCTTGCCACTCGCTCCGTGTCGAGTTTCTCAGCCAACTCCAATTACCCCCGAATTACTTTATTTTAGGATTTGTCATAATCGGCTTCGCCCCAACGGGGCAGCGGAGAGGTCCTACCCCTTCCGTGAAATCAAAATGATATTGAGGAATCCTATTAGTGTCCCTAGGCCACCAATCACCATCCCAATAGCACTTGGTATGACAGTCCACGCGATTAGCGTAGACACCACTGCAATCCCAGTGTTCAAACAACCTTCGATTAAGACATAACATCCAGTTGGCGGCAGAGTTGCCCTCCCGCCGATGAAGCCGGCAAGGAACAGGAATATTGTAGCGACATACACACCGGCAATGGTGAGTCCGAGGTGCCCTAGTGAGAAGAGCTTGTTGGCGCTTCGCCTTCCCCAGAGTTTCGAATGGAGGTAGTAAATGAATCCCCAACCAGCCATCCCTAGGACGCCAACAATAAGAAAGACGATCCAAGCGATTAGCATCCATGTACCTGGGAAGGAACCGATGGCGTTAATGCAGGCTGAGTAGTCCGCAGTCACCGGCCCGCTCAGGCGGATGTTGGTTCAGCCTCTTCCGGCTCGGAAGGTACGTCTTCGGGTTCGTCTGAGCGTACCTCAAAGAAGACGTTGGCTATCAGCGTCCCATCACCCTCTAGGCTCTCTATCGCCAGCCCTCTAGGGAACGGCTGATCTAACCCTGAGAAGCTGCGCTCATCACCAGCGGGCACGACAATCATTGGCCCCGTTTTATCGCCATCCTTGAAGGCTACGAAACGTGCCTCGTTGCCGGTGTTAGTCAGCGACCAGCCGTTCAGGCGGGTGTCGCCAGTGGATACTGTCTCCCGTTCGTTCAGGTCTTCGGATAGCCAGCTAGCCACAACATACTCCTAGAGAGAGGTTGAGCCCCCGGAGGACAAGGGGCTCAACAGGCGTGATAGTCTATTCAATTTGCACCAACGACGGATGCTTCTCCCTGCCGTGCGCCGCCAGCGCCGCCCGCCTGTTCTTGGTGGCTGGCCGCTGCTGCCAGTCGCAGCGTGGGCAATCGGTCTCTACGGCCTGCGGGGCCTTGGCCTCTACGGCCGGTGAGCCCTGCGCCGCCCGTGCGATGGAGAGCGTGGCCTCTAACTGCTCGTCTGAGCGCTTGTCCCGCTTCGCTTCCTTCTGACCCGCGACGTACCGCTGGTAGGCGGCCCACTCCTGGCGATGACGGTGCTCCCCATGAATAGTCGCGGCGTAGTCGGAGGGGAGAGTGTGCTTCCGGCAGAACTTACCCCCCAGTCCGGCGGCGTCAAGCGTCGCCCGCTCTGGGGCGTCTGGGTGCATGAAGCAGAGGATGGTTCCGAGCTTGTATTCGGGGGCCTTATCCTTGTCCGCGACGAATCTGTACTGCCCATCCTCTCTTCGCCGGTCAAGGACTGGCGGCACCATGTAGGCGGGGATTGTGACTGGCCTACCGTCCTCTGTAGAGTAAATGGTGACCGCCTCCCTACCTTCATCTATTTCTAGGAAAACGACCCCTGGTAAGCTCTCAGTCGCA
>JACZWF010000160.1 GCA_022572285.1 Nitrososphaerota archaeon
GTAGTTCGTCCCTTCCCGCTTCTTTATGGCGTTGCAACGGGCTTCCTGTCGTTTTGCTTCCGCCATTTGCCACTGAGAGAGAAATTTTCCTGTCATGTTACTCATTTTGTCTCCAATGCGGATGAGAGGAATCGAACCTCCTTGTGGAAGGGCTGTAACCCTGAAGACCCCGTCGATGGTAACCGTTGTTAGGGTTGCGAGGAAGAGAACCAATGGAATCCGTCGATTGAAAGGTCTATGCGCTGGCGATCTGCCTGTATACAGGAGGACGTCTTCCCCAACTCTCCTCAACGTCGCGGTATGAGAGTATTGTCTCAATTCGCGCACAAGATCCGCGAAGTTCTGCTTAAGCGAGGAGCTTTCGCTTATCTTGTATTCCACATAACCATCATCTCTAGTCATCATGTCCTCTACATTGAATCTTCCCTTCACGAATGATTCAATTTGATGCCTCGCTTCTAATTCCCCGATATCATTCCTCTCTGGATCTGTTCGCAAGAATGGAGATAACTCTGATCCTAAGGTTTAAAACTTACATGTAAGGATGAAATAGTCAGCGATTTGCAGAAATCCTTAGCCAGACGAGGGGGGGATGTGACGATAAGACCCGCGACTCCGGCTGATGTTCATAAGATCATTGATGTTAACCTCGCGACTCTTCCAGAACATTATTCTGACTCTTTCTTTGCGGAGCTCCTACGAGATTCACCCGAAACATTCATTGTTGCAGTCCTCGGGGGAGAGACTATTGGATATGTGATGTGCAGGATAGAGTACGGCTTTTCCTCTATCCGACGTTTCGGATTAGGACGAAAGGGACACATAGTTTCTCTTGCTGTTTTAGTTTCATGTAGAGAAAAGGGAGTAGGAACTGGACTTGTCCAAGAAGCTTTGAATGGGATGAGGAAACGGGGCTGTTCCGAGGCCTATTTGGAAGTGAGGGTCGGAAACGTATCGGCTGTGCACCTTTATGAAAGACTTCAATTCAGAATAGTGTCGGAACTCCCAGGGTATTACCGAGATGGAGAGCCTGCGATCCTAATGTCCCTTTCCCTTGAGCCAAAGGCCGGATAGGCAATCGCAAAAGAGATTGGTATTAAAAGATAAATAGCCGAAATATGGCTTCCCCATGAATTGAACGACCGAACTACAGGGACCCTACTCATGGTTGGGGCAATAGGAATTCTAGCACTATATAGCTATGGCCTTTTCCAATTCACGATTTTGGTCCTTGCCATAACCGCGTTCATTGGTGTTGCAGCTGTCCTCGGTCTGGTAGGGTGGATCGGTTATAGTATTGCGACAACTTCTCCTCCGCCACCACCCGAGCCTGAACCCTCAACTGGTGAGAATGCGAGCAAGAAAACAGACGATACTAGCTCTCCTAAGCCCGTTCAGTAGGATAGATCTCTAGATCTGTCACTATTTGATACCACCCAGGGCCAATCCCCTTTACGACTCGAGAATATCGTAAAGAGCCTCGCTCCCGGAGCGGCTCTTCCACCCTGATTTTTGCAGACTCGATCGCATCTGCGTTGGATCTTCCATGGATGTGGACGTAAAGGTGAATCCAACCGCCTTGGCGTTTAATCGAGGTAATCGCGCTTTCCAAGAATTCAAATGACCTCTCTGGAAGAGGTACTAGGACCCTATCGAACTTCCCTTGTATCCCTTCGAGTACCCTTCTGGTATCGCCGTGAATCTGCTCGATTCGACCAGATACTTTATTCCGTACTGCATTCTCTCTCGCTAATGAATGTGCAACTTCGTTGAGCTCGACTTCAACTATCCTGCAGTGTGGTTGCTTCTTTGCTATAAGAATCGAGAAGGGTGCTACTCCTGCAAACATATTAAGAACGTACTCGCCCGGCTTGACTAGATCCGCTACTCTTATCCTCTCAGTTGAGAGTCGAGGAGAGAAATAAACCCCAGATAGGTCTATTAAGAAAGAACATCCATATTCCTTGTGGACTGTCGTTGTTCTTGCCTCACCTGCAAGGTGCTCCATCTCTCTAATCCTGAACTCGCCGCCTATCGGACCCTTTTGCGCCAGTACGACCCTTATCTGCCTAAGGTCCCTCAGGAGAGCCTCTCCGATGATTTTGCCTTTTGATTTATCGGTCTGGGGCATCTTCACAATTGCGATATCACCAATAATCTCGAACGAAAAAGCTGAGAGCTCCTGAACTGGGATGCTAGTCAATGGCGGCACGAATAGTTTGAGGATGTTCTTCAATTTTATTCCTCTAGAGGGTTAGAGTATGGACGCACCAGATCCTAGAGGAGGTGGAGGGAGAACTTCCTCATCATTGTGCAGGGTGGAGTTGTTCTTGTTCACTCCCTGTGTCGACGTAGTAATACATCCCCGAATCCTTCTGTGCTTTATCCAAGCGGCTCCCGCGTTTATTCACTCGTGGTCGACCACTGTCAACGTCTCGTCTATAAGTGATGCCTAAATCTCTCAAGAATCGATTCATGCCTGTGGACTTTGAAACTGGGGACGATGCAAACCCTTCTGCAGCTGGTTTCCCTGTAAAGGTAATTAGCGAATCCGAGACTAGATCTATAAGCTGAATGTCGTGATCGATCACGATTGCTGACCGCCCTCTAGATCGTACAAACCTCTGGATTGCCCTCGCCAAAACGAACCTATCCTCAATATCGATGAATGCGGATGGCTCGTCTAGTGCGTATATGTCGGCATCCCTCATCAATGTCGTTGCAACAGCCACCTTTTGCAGCTCTCCGCCGCTAAGGTTTTTCACCTTCCTGTTGTATAACATGTTGATCCCTAGAGGATGGATCACCTCACTCTGGAAGAGAGGATCTTCTACTTGTTCGCCAAAGGATTCGTAAAATAAAGATTGTACGTCGCCGTCAAAGTTCGCTGTCAGATACTGTGGTTTGTAAGATACACTTGCTACCAGTTCAACTTTGCCTTTATCTGGTTGCTCGAGTCCCGCGAGTATTCTCATGAAAGTCGACTTTCCTAAGGCATTTCCGCCAATTGCTCCGAGCACACTACCAGCTTTGATCTCTCCAGCAGATACTGTTAGCGTGAAATTCTTGAAGGATTTGACCAAATCCGGATAGCTCGAAACTTTTGGAAAGGGTGTTTCTATTTCGGGAGGTGCGAAGACATTGAAGCCAATTTTGGAATCTCTGAACCTAATATTCTCTCCAGGCAGATATCCATCTAAAAGGACGTTTATTCCTGTACGAGATGGAAGTCCTGAGGAAACAATGCCGTATGCCCCAGACTCACCATGCAATATGTGAAGACTGTCACTCACATAATCCAGAAAGCTAATGTCATGCTCAACCAGAATTACACTCTTCCCATCGTCTGCTAGTGACTGGATTACTCTTGAAACTGCTAGCCTTTGGAATACATCATTGTAAGAAGCTGGTTCATCGAACATGTAGAGATCTGCGTCTCGGGAAGCGGCGATGGCGATGGCTAGGCGTTGAAGCTCTCCACCGCTCATTTGCGAAATCTGCCTATTGATGCTTTCCTTGAGGTTCATTTCATCCACCAACTCGGACGCGACCGAACGCTCATCAAGCTTCTTCAGTAAGGATAGGCCATCACCCTTCCAAACGTCCCTTATTTTGTACACCGCCTGTGGTTTGATCGAAACAGTTAGGTCTTGATTGACAACCTTCT
>JACZWF010000161.1 GCA_022572285.1 Nitrososphaerota archaeon
CTCTAAGAGCATCTAGGATCGGGACGCCCTTCGACCTCATGCTTACCATATCAGCAAGCAATCCCCCAAGTATACGTATAGAGCGCTTGACCATCGTAACATTCACCAGATTACTGCTTTTGCCCATCCTCGATTATGCCGTTAGAGCCCTTCGACCTCATGCTTACAACATCGTGCAGAATCCCACCAATCACGTAGGCCGCGCGTCTAAACATGTACGCGCGACTGAATCTGTCTTATATATTCGTTCTGAAGCAGGACTCTTTCACATAGATCCTGGATCCATTGGAATTAGAAAAAAGCCCCATTTTATTGAAAAGTTATTGTGTATTAGTCACCCACCTGCAGAAAAGGAGATAAGTCCTCCCATCTGGTTTGGGCATAATACCGGCGTTGATACTAAGGGCTCTATGGCTCACCCGCACTCTCAAGAAAAATCAGTGGCTTCCAGAGCAAGAACTGCGGGTACTTCAAACCAAGAAATTGAGAGCTCTAGTAAAACATGCTTATTCGCGGGTGCCATTTTACCATAAGAGACTTAGGTCCATAGGTCTCTATCCCGATGACATCAAGGGGCTTGACGACCTTCGCAGGCTCCCAATAATAACAAAGGAAGAGGTTGAAAGAGCTCGCACTCAGATCGTCGCGGATAATATCAATCTGAAGAAGAGTTTCAAGACTCATACCTCGGGAACCATGGGTCACCCGCTGAGAATTTATTATGATCCAAGATACCTGGACTACATTACCGCATCTTCCCGACGATATAGATCAGTACTAGGGAGGAAGTCTTGGGAGAAGACTGCAGTAGTCAGATTTAGTGATTCTAATTCAAAAGGAGAGGTAGGGCCGGGTATTGCAAAGAGGACCTTCCACTCCTTCCGGCGTAACTATTCAAGGAATTACTATATTTCCTATTCCGCGAACGATATAGCTAAAGAGATGGTTGAGTTTCAACCAGATGTTCTATTTGGACGACCAATTTATCTTAGGTTACTTGCAGAGGAGTTTCGAAGAACAGGCCATAAGATCTCTCCCAGATTAGTTCTTTCACGAGGAGACATTCTTGATCACTCGACCAGAAAGTTCATAGAAACCACTCTGGGATGCGATGTCTACGACAGCTACGGAGGTAACGACGCAGGACCCATCGCCTGGGAGTGTCGTGAGAAGGATGGTTACCATATGGAGGCTGATATGACGATCTGCGAATTCCTGAGAGGAGAACAGAATGCCAATCACAAAGAATTGAGTGATATCGTAGTCACAAATCTAAACAACTATGCTATGCCACTGATCCGATATAGATCTGGTGATAAGGGTTCCTACAGATCTGGGAAATGTGCTTGCGGCAGAACTCTTCCAATTCTAGAATCGGTCGAAGGTAGAGAGAAGGAATTTCTTCCAGCTCGGAACGGAGAAAGACTGTCGCCAAGGAGACTACAGGAGATAGCTTACGGTGACGATTCGTCAGTGCCCATGTTTCAGGTTTTCCATGAAGATGGTCACGTCTCCCTTCATGTTTATGGTGAAGACGGATCGGACGATTCAATTTCGGATCTCAAATCAAAATTCAGTGATGTCTTCGGAGAGATAGATGTGGTCAAACACAAGGAAAATGCAAAGGCAAATATGAGGTTTTTCTTGAATAAGGCCAGCTAGACTTGCTACGTCGAGACTACCTCTTCCTGATTTTCTTATTCTTCGCCTTCATCAATCCTCTTTCCATCTTTTTCATGAATACGCCGTTTGTATTTCTCTTTAGCGTAACACTGACTGTCATGCTATGGATTGGAATTCGAGGGAGAGAATCGATTTACCGAGGAAATTCATTCGAAATAATCTTAGGTTCTTCCCTACTTGTCGGCAACTATGCGAGGAACCTTTTAGGCATTCTTGGCGGATTCCAAATTGGAATCTTCGACATTTTTCTAATCTTCCTCGGTTCCTACATCATCTTCTACGGTGTAAGAGGACTGAGAGCAGGAACTGGGCCATTGATATATTTCGGTTTGATATATATGGGGTATCAAGCGGAGTTCGCGTTTCCTGTTCTTGTGCAGTTGGAATATGCGATGTTGAACCAGATTGCACCTTCTCTCAGTCTCATAGGAATGAAGGCCGAGGTATTTGGAGACTTTATCAGACTTACAACACAAGTTGAAACATACTTTCTACAGATCGGAGGACCATTTGCTGGGATTAAGGGTTTCCTCTCCTATGCTCCCTTGTCTGCGTTATTAGTTCTGGACCTGAAGACATCCAGAGTGAATAAGGCCCTGCTGGTGTCCTTGGGAATTGTTACTACTTTTCTGGTTTCTTTAGCGCGGATTTGGCTGATCTTCTTTGTGATTCTAGCAATCGGTATTGATCTCGGGCTAGCAACTCGAACTTTCTTTGCCTTTGGATTATATCTTGCTTGGATTGTAATCTTCAAAGTGGTTATTTCACGAACCTAATCGGGTGTGCCATGCTAGGTCAAACTATGTGCTCTATCGCTTTTTGCACATCATCCGCTGAAATTATTCCGGCAGAGATCATCGATTCCAGTAGCCTAAGAACGAGGAGTTCACCAGTAGCATTAGCGATACTCTCGGGTACAATGACACAGACTTCGTCAACTATGACTTGGGCCGTCCGATCCTCTGCACCCGACCAATCAGCTGGGAGCCTGATTGTGATATAGTCACCTTCTCTCACCAATTCCTGTTCAAAGGATTTTGCCATTGGAACAGCATTCTGTTAAGAGACTATTATGATTTTAAGTTCAAGTTAACATTAAAAACCGAGGATTAGGGCCATCATCGTATGGAGATTCTTGTTGTGTTGTTCACCAGTGGCCTGCCAATCGAGGAAGTGTACGCCAAGTTTGAGCAGAGGGCAGAGAAGTTTCGCAGGGTTAATGGTTTGCTTCAGAAGTACTATGTTCATGCCAAGTCAACTGGAGAGGTTGGCGCGATATACATCTTCAACACGAAAGAGAACTTAGAAGCCTTTCGGAATTCTGATCTCCCCAAGAACACCAGAGAGGCATACAATGTTCTTGAAGATCCCAGTATTAGAGAGCTTGAAGTGATTCATACTCTTTACGATAGAACGTAGATGGAGTGCATTTTCATGGGCTAATCTCCCACAAAGTCAGGTCTATTGAGTCTCTCTTGGAGCATGAGAATTATGCCCTCAGCTGTCCGATGTAACCGGCCATGCCGTATGCACCCGCCAATATACCTAGAAACAGTAGAACTATGCCCACAATTAGAACCAATAGGCTTACTCCACCAAGACCCAAAAGCAGCAAGCCCAAGCCCAAAATCACGAGGCCTATTCCTAATATTATTGAGACAATTATCATGATTATGCCGAGGATAGCGGATCCGAGAGCCCGATCTGATTCCTCCGTACCCACCATGACTGGGAAAGTTATCGTATCTTAATTAAATGAATGCAGATACGTTTAGCATCCTATGGGTTTAAGGAATTATGTCGGGAGACACTAAAAGTAGGCCTTCTGCACCGCGTGCAAAAACGATAATTATCATACTGACAGCGGTCATGACCTTTCGGGTTGTTGCGATAATGTTTTTTCCTGAAGCTGCTCGGTCTGAGTCACCTTTGGTCCCTTTTTTTATACCTCTCCTGGGAGCCCGCGCGCAGGTGTGTCTTA
>JACZWF010000162.1 GCA_022572285.1 Nitrososphaerota archaeon
TGAGTTTTTAAGGAATTCTTTGAGGATATCTTCGAAATAAGGGTTCTCGGTTTCTAGCGCGGCCAACAGGTCGGGTTCATCATGAAGGATTGCCTGGGCTAGACTGACCTGTAGCTTGAATGTCGTTCCCGCGACCTCGAGAAGCCCATTCCGAGCCGTTAGTGAGCTTAAGAAGGCCAAGTTGACAAAGTGTGTCAAAGAAAGAACATAACCCATCGATTTATCATGTGACTCCTCATTAACCGTTGTGATACGAGAATCAGGCAATATCTTGGAAAACCTTCTGAGTTCCTCAGACTGGTCTGAGGAGATGGGTATCAGTGCATATGCTTGTTTCATACCAATATCGGCGCCGGGGCCGAAAAGCGGGTGAACACTAAGCACCGTCACTCCTGTCGCAGCGATTTCCTTTAGTTCAGGAACCAATTTTCTTTTCAGAGATGCAATCTCAATAATCGTCTTAGTTGAGGAGCAGTTCATAGCGACCTCTGACACGACTCTTGCCGTATGCGCGATCGGAACTGATACTACTATGACCTCGCTCGACGTTGCGCATTCTTGGACCGTAGTAAATTCCAGAACTCCAAGTGTTTTTACGTCAGTTTTCCGACTTCTGGAATATGCTCCTACTTGATGTCCCTTGGAGACAAAATACCGTAGGAACCATTGTCCCATCCTCCCCGAAGCCCCAATGATACCAATCCTCAAGAAAGTGCCTCACCTAACCTTCGTATCCCTTCAAATAGTACTTCCTTAGGCTGATAGAGCGAAATTCTGATGAAGTTATTGAATCTATCGCCAAAAACAGACCCAGGACACACGGCAACCCCCTCTTGTTTGAGGAGTTCCAGCGAGAACTCGGTGGAGTCGAAAATGTCCGTCTCTGATTCCCTTTTTCTCTTAAGGAATATGTATACTCCGCCGTCTGGTTTGTGGAATAGCACTGGATACTGACTCAGAAGAGTCGATGCTTCTGATACCCTGTTTTTCATTATGCGATAGTTAGTATCCAATATCTCTCTTGAAGTTAAGGCCTCGGTCGCACCTTCCTGTATAAATTCTGGAACACTTTGAATCATCATCCGCTGCAGCGAAGCCATCTTTTTGACTATTTCGGGACTGGATATCGCATATCCTATTCTGAAGGCGGTCATCGAGTGGGTGCGCGAAAATGACGAGATTACAATCCATTTGCAGTTCACAAATTCTAGGAGACTTGTATATGGAGCGTACGTGAACCCCGAATATGCTTCATCACTTAGCAAGGTGATTTTTTGCCTACTCGCTAGTTCAACGATAGATTTCAAGGTCGCCTTGTCGAGGATCTTTCCAGTGGGATTGTTGGGGTGGCTCAGCACTATCATCTTAGTTGATCGACTTACGCTATCTTCAAAGTCTGCTAGCTTTAGACTCCATTTTTCATTGTATTCGGTCCTGATCGTTCTAACCCTTGCACCAAGGTAATTAGCAAACTGATTATACAGACCCCAGTTTGGAGAAGGGATAATTACTTCATCCCCCCACGAAATGGAACTTGCCATCGCAAGAAAAACTGCGAATCTTGCTCCAGGAGAGACCAAGATATTCTCATGTTGTAAATCTACCCCATGTGCTTCGTTAGCATAGCTAGCAATCGCATCGCGAAGTTTCCAGCTTCCCGTGGTAGCCTGGTACCCAGAACGGCCTTTCCTAAGGGTATCGATAGTCCGCTCTATTACCCCACTGGAGATCTGAAGATCAGGCTCGCCCAGCTCTAAGTGTATTATGCGAGCACCCTCCGCCTCTGCAGCCCTTGCCTGGTGTACAATCTCAGTTAGAGTTGGATCCAACGGTTTGTAGATGTTCTTCCCATCGGAAATCTCTGCCTGAATTGTTTGCCTGAAAACTTCTGTCAGAAATCTCTGGCCAACATCAGGGTCCAGCCCCATCAGTACAGACTCCTCTTCCACCATTTGCCTCAGATCATTCTCTATTGAGGAATCGACTGTAGGCAGCCCCGCGGACTCCTTGAGTCCGCCAATGGTCCTCGCTAATTCAAACCGCTGACCAAACAATCTGAAAATTTCTCTCGTTATCCCTCTAATTCGTTTTCTGAGGTATTCGAGCTGCTCCCGCTCTGACAGAGTCATTCACTTCGTTTCTTTCAGAACTGGGGGCACCGAGCCAGCGCGAATGGCATGATCTGCTAATATCAAAGCAACTATGCTATCTACCACTGGCACCGCCCTTGGGAGTACACAAGGATCGTGGCGACCTCGGACTACTAACTCTTCGTCCTTTTTTAACAACAGGTTGACCGATTTCTGAGGTCTCGCAATTGATGATGGGGGTTTGAATGCTATCCTCATAGTTAGCGGCATTCCAGTGGTAAGACCCCCGAGTATTCCACCAGAATTATTGCTTGTTGAGATCACTAGCCCATCATGATATTCATACTGGTCATTATTCTCTGATCCTCGTAGCTTGGCAACGTTGAAACCGGCGCCAAATTCAACTCCTTTGACGGCCGGAATAGAGAAGAGAGCTCGGCTCATGTCTGAGTCGATCGAGGAGAAAATAGGCTCCCCCAAACCGACAGGTAAATTCTGAACTACGCACTGGATTATGCCGCCGACACTATCACCTTCCCTTCTGGCTTGTAGAATTGCTTCGACCATTCGTTCGGCGGCATCGGGATCGGGACATCGTACTTCATTCGAGTAGCGATCGCTTAGAGCCCTATCAACGCTGACATCCTCCGCTCGGATCCCTCCGATTTCTGTCACATAGGAAACTATTTTCGTGTCGAAAAGGGTGGCAAGTAACTTTCTTGCAATCACTCCTCCCATAACAAAGGTAGCCGTAAGCCTCGCCGAAAAATAACCGCCCCCCCTCGGATCGTTGAAACCTCCATATTTGATCCAAGCAGGGAGGTCGGCGTGTCCAGGGCGCGGCTTATGACCGAGTTCCTCGTAAGGTCGAGAGTCGACATCTTTGTTCCATATGAACATTCCAATAGGTGTCCCGGTCGTGTTATTATTGAAGATTCCAGATAATATCTCCACGCGATCCAGCTCTGATCTTGCAGATGTCACCTTGGATTGGCCCGGCCTCCTGAGGTCAAGCTCACTCTGTATTTCATCTAATGTGATCGGAAGACCCGGGGGACAGCCCTCAACTACAGCTCCTACGGCTTGTCCATGACTTTCGCCGTAAGAGGTAAGGACGAATCGTTCGCCAAGCCTAGCCCCGGCCATTACACCACATCCATTCTTGCCGATAGACCTCGCATGTCTCGCAAAAAGTCTGGGTAAGAGACGTCCATGCTTTCGCGGCCTTCGACCAGACAGCCTTCCCGAGATCCTAGTGCAGCCACGCAGAACGCCATGAACATCCTGTGATCGTTATGTGGATTCAATTTGCATGATTTTATCGACTTGGGTGGTTCGATTAGCAATCCATCGGCCAATTCCTCTATGTACGCTCCAGTTTTCTTTAGTTCAGAAGCCAAGACCGCCACTCTATCAGTCTCCTTGAACCGTGCATGGGCGACTCCTGTGATCTTTACAGGTGTCTTCGATTTCAACGCCAAAACCGCGACGACCGGGAGAAGATCGGGCGAGGACGAAAGGTCGAAACTACCTCCAGTCATCTCACCGGAAGAC
>JACZWF010000163.1 GCA_022572285.1 Nitrososphaerota archaeon
CGGACGAAAGCTGCTCAAGGTTCGAGAGCATTCTTTTCATACTCCTCCATATGATCCAAGAACCATGGGCGGTTGTTGTTAGCGGACAACTCTCTGAAGAACCGAAAAGATTGTTTGGGGAAACCTGAGAAGGAATTCATCCTGTTATTGGAGAAGGGACTTTTAAATTAACATTTTTGTTCTAGGGTCTCAATATGGGTTATGAACCCGCATAGCTAGACTTTAAGAAAGACCTCTTGTTCGATGGGGGCATTGGACCTCGGAATATTTCTCTTTCCGCTACTCGCAATCGCCCTGGGGTTCAAACACGCATATGATGCGGACCATTTGTTGGCGGTGTCGAACTTCCTAACCCGAAGCAGGGGCTTTCGAGAAACTTCTGGAATGACTATGAGTTGGGCAGTTGGTCATATGCTTACAGCAGTAGCAATTGCCATATTCCTCTTTGTCTTGGGGACAAGATCACGAGCTTTTATTGAGATCCTTGGAACCTTTCAGTTTGTTGTAGCTGTAATGTTGATTGGTGTTGGACTATTCGGCATTCTTCTTGGAGCCCGTTCTCCACTTGTCCATGAGCACGATCATACCCATTATGGGGGAAAGACCCACAGTCACGTTCACACACATCGCCTAGGCAGAATGCATTTGCACCTTCCTCTTCTTGGGGTTGGCGTCGTTCAAGGCCTGGCAAGCAATGATGAGCTCATCCTAATTTTCATCGTGGGATTGGGGCTCGGTTCCCTCCAGGCACTTTTGGGCGCTGTAGCGCTCTTTACCATTGGAGTTATGCTTGGAATGATTCTCTTTGGATTTGTAATGACCTCCGCCCTGCTATCATCCGTGAAGAAAACTAGACTTCAAATGGTCATCAATACTTTTGCGGGGTCGTTGAGTATAGCTTATGGTCTAATGATCATTCTGAATCTCACAGAGTTCAATTTCATTCCAATTTAAGTCCGACTTGGGGTCAGACGGACATCCTTCTGGCGACCCGCCGTAGATAGAATCCGTATGTGGCTTCCGCAAACATGCCTCCAAGGTGCGCCCCATTTGCAATTCCCGTGGGTACAAAAAGACCAGCGAAATCAGCGAAGCCGTAGAGAACTGCGACCACTATCATAGGAAGCGGCAGGAAACCATAAACGTAGACCAAGAGGAATGGGGCGATTACGGCAAGCGCTCCCATCACTCCATATACTGCCCCAGACGCACCAATAGCAGGCACCTGTGGATTCGTTGCAGTAACTAGATACCCCAGATTTCCAATTATTCCTGACGTCATAAAGATTATGAAGAATGTTCTTCGACCTACCATCCTCTCCAAATATATTCCGACGAAGAACAGGGCGAACATATTGAAGAAAAGGTGGGACAGATTAGCATGGAGAAAGATTGATGTAACAAACATCCATGGCGCTCTGAATGCGAGCGAGGGGAAAAAAGCAAGAGCCCTCCAGAGAGTCGTTGTTTGCTGAATTATGAACGCAATGATGGAAATTCCAATAAAAACGAACGTCCATTTCGGGGACCGATTCTCTAGACCCAATACAGGAAACTTGAGGTAGGTGTATGTTAATGTTTAATGAGAGCGCCACGTGACGAACAGGAGAACAGAGAGTCCTAGTGCTTGAACGGCAGTTATTGCAAGTATGTACGTAGAAGCGGCGCCCTGAACAAGAGGGGCCATAGCCAAGTAGGAGTACGCCGCAATGATATTCTGAAATAAGAACAGTGAGGCAAAGAGTAGAAGTCCCAGGGTGAAGTAGGACTTTATGGATCCGTAGGCTCGTCCGTAGATGAATAACAGGCCTAGTAGGAGCGCAACGTTCAGTACAGCGAGTACAGAACCAAGATCCATCATCTGTGACATCAGTATCTTCCTTCCTCTTGAGCATCCCGCCTTAATTCCTTTTGCCGCACTTTTTCCCAAATCTTATCCAGAACATGGATGTGGTTCTCCATAAGAGGAGTCAAGAAAAAAACACTTCCGTAGCCGGTCCCCTCTAGTTTAGAGACCATCCCGTTGCTCACCATGACTTTCATGTGATGCTGGACAGTCTTGTATTGTATTGAGAGTAGATTAGCAAGTTGATTGCTATTGTAGGGTCTCTCGATGAGATACTTCAATATCCTAGCTCTGTTAACTCCTCCTCGAGTCCCTGCAATAATGTACCAGAGGAGTCTACTGAAGTATCGATCTTCCAACGATTCTTCACCTTCTTTCTACAGCACAGAAGATGATTTCGCAAGTTTCATTGATCAGAGAGTTTTGATTCAAAAACCCTAGCATCGGAGATAGGCATCCCACAGACAAAGTTCCTGCATATATAGGCAGTGACAGAGTTCTGATTAGACGATCTTCCTTTGAGCAACGGAATAGTTTCTGAAAAGTCCTTTCCGTTAGGCTGGAAGGCCACTACCATATGAGGTCTATATCTTCGGCGCAAAACAGACAGCATCTCTTTAGACATTTTCTCATCACCAACTATGGCGATCTCCCTCGGAGGATTCAGATAAGAATCTAACGCTATTAACCAGTTAGCCATCCCAGTAGAATATCTTTCAAAATGATTACTAGCCGATCTCAGAGCAGATCTCGCCGATTCTGAAAAATGTTCCTTTGCAGTAAATGCAAATAACCTTTGAAGAAGACGGGTCGCAGCTGATCCCCCTGAAGGAACCGCTGAATCAAAATAACTTTTTGGCCTCTTGAAGAGCTTTTCATGGTTAAGTGATGTATCGAAAAAGCCTCCATTCTGTTTATCCTGAAAGAGGTCTATGATTTCTTCTCCGAGCAAGATAGCTTCCCCCAACCACCTCGGATCAAAGGTGGTTTGGTAGAGGTCGATAAGTCCATTCGCGAGAAAAGCATAATCTTCCAAAAAACCGTCCACCTTCGCTCCCCCATCTTTCCAACTATGGAGGAGACGCCCGTTCTTGCGCAAATGATTGAAGATGAACGTGGCATTTTTTTCGGCAGCAATCCGAAACCTTTCATCACCTAGAGCACTGGAGGATTCGCTTAGGCTTGAGAGCATTAAGCCGTTCCAAGATGTGAGAATTTTCTCATCTCGCTGTGGTTGTTTTCTCTTTTCCCGAGCTCCTGCCAAAATCTTCTTACCGCTGGAGATAATACCCATGAGCTCATCTAGCTCAATTCCCAAGGAAGCTGCGACTTGAGTATCTTCTTTTGGGATTCTCATTATATTCTTCCCTTCAAAGTTTCCACTCTCCGTTACACCAAAATATTCGCAGAAGGTCGAACTGTCGTGGTCACCGAGAAGTTGAGATATCTCGCCCTTACTCCAAACGTATGATTTTCCTTCGACTCCTTCAGTGTCGGCATCTTGGGTAGAATAGAACCCACCAAACGGATGTGTCATTTCCCTCAGGACATAATCAAGCGTCTGCTCGACAATTTCCTTGTAGAGGTTACCCCCTGTAACCTGAAATTGGTGAAGGTAAATTCCAACCAGGAGAGCATTATCATATAACATCTTCTCAAAGTGAGGCACTATCCATTGCGAGTCGACAGAATACCTATGGAACCCACCTCCTAACTGGTCAAAAATGCCTCCCCTTGCCATTTTGACGAGAGTTAGCTCGACCATCCTATTCGCATGCTTGAAC
>JACZWF010000164.1 GCA_022572285.1 Nitrososphaerota archaeon
ATCAGAGGTTTTTTTGTGCTTTTCTAATTTACATGAATCGGATTAATTTTGGTGCAGAGAGAGCGTCATTAATACCCGGGATATGATAACAAAAGAGGCTTGATCCATGGACTCTTCTCTGTAGCAGTACTATTCCTCCCAGGGATCTTAGCATGGATGATCATTACAAAGAAAGCCAAAATTACGATGAGCTTTCTGGATAAGGTTCTTTTTGGAAGCATCCTCTGGCTCTATATTCTTGTATCTCCGTCAGCGGTGCTGGGTGTATTCACACCGTTTGTACTTCAATATTTTGTCTTATTCAACATAATTTCTCTAGTACTATTCGCAATCTTTGCCGTCTACTTACTCAAGACCTCGGGAGTGGGCTTCCTAAGAAAGATCAAAATCAGACTGATAACAGTTCCTTACATTGTAGCCCTTCTCTCTCTGTTTACCGTAAATTTCGTAGTAATGTATTTTCATAGCATTCTACAGGAATGGGACGCGATCGATCATTACATTCCTGCCGCTAAAGCAATTCTGGTTTCAGGAGGCCTAACCAATGACCCATTTCGCTTGCTGGACTTTAACGTAGAAAGTCCGGCAGTTCCCATAATGTATGCTTGGATCTTGAATACATCTAATACTATTTTCAACACTTCAAGTCTTGGACTCTTATACAACTTTGCTCCAGTATTTTTCCTACTGACCGTAATTACAATCTTCCTTATTGCTAAGAGATTGTTTTCGGGAGATATCGCCATTATTCCTCCGTTAGTATTCATGTCACTGCCAACGGTCCTTCTAGTGACAGGGTCACGTGCACTTTATCTGGATATTCCGTTCTTACTCTTCTCTTTAGTTGCACTTTATTCGATAATGAGAATACATGAAGACTCGGCCTGGTCCAACTATGTGATTCTTGGGATAACTGTCTCTTTGATGATTCTTACTAGAATTGAATTTTCGGTTCTAATTGTTCCTGTAGTACTTGCTTCTCTCGTATTCATAGCAAGGCCTAGACATTGGGAGATTATGGTCCCGATAATTATTGGGGTGAGTTACTTTGCCAGAGAATCCTACAACATCATTTTGGACCCATCTTCATCTCTCTTTTTCATAATGAGACTTGCACCTCTGTTCATCCTATCTCCAATTCTATTCATCTTTCTGAAGAGGTTTAGAATAGGGCCTAGAATCATGGATCTCTCGAAAGACAAGCTTCCTCTTCTTATCGCCGCCTCTTTTTCAATTCTTCCAATTGCATACTTGCTCCGGAATCTAATTGTATCAGGAGTGATATTTCCAAGTTTACCTATTTTTAATGAGGATATCCTTCAGTCACAGGAATTCCTTAGAGGATTCGCTTCGGCTTCTAGGACTTCATTTGTTGAGCTGTTACGATGGGATAAATTTCTGACTGCCTGGTGGTCGGTGTCAGCGTACCTCATACCATTGGTCATTGGCTTCGGACTCTTTTTTGCTTCTGCAAAGAGAAAGGTTGGGAAGCCTCTAGTTATCCCAGGAATAATCTTCTTCATTGGATTCTTTATCCTGATGTCTATGATAAATTCGGACGCGCAACCTCGCCGATTGTACTACTTCGCTCCCTTTCTAGCTTTAGTTGCAACTTCTGGACTCTCTAAGGTGAGGAATTATTATAGTCCGCTTGGCTTCGGATCACGCATCTCGATTTACGCAGTCGGAGTAACCGCCGGCTTCCTAGTGAAATCAGGCGTCACTACTGTTAACGGCATTCCTTTAGCCTATCAACAAATATGCACGGGAGCAATTTGTAAGACGGGAATCGATCCTGAATTTCTTGCCGGTGCAGCTTTATTTTTTCTATTACTATTTTTCCCCTATGAGATCCTGATCAGAAATCTCTGGCGATGGAAGGCTTTGAGAATAGTATTTCTGAGGACTAACAGTAAGCATCTGCCTCTAACAGGAACGCTAATGACCTCGATTCTAATTGTCTCATTAATTTCAGTGTCCTTCGGTCCAACACTCTTGGACACTATCGATCGGGGTTACCAAACAAGACAGGAGTATCTTGGAGGTCAGTTTCACTATCCAGACGTTGTAGGTTACTACAACGAGAACATAAGTGACAGATATGTTACAGTTGGATTCCTTACTGACGATCTCATCACTTTCGCTGATAGACCTGTTATCGATCTAACAAGTCGGATTTGGGGATCGCCGATATATTCCGTTGCAAGTACGGGAGACAAAACGTTAATTCTGGAAAGAATGAAAGAGCTGAGGGTGAGGTATTTCCTCTTGCCTCGCCCGGGACACCCATCTTTTTCTACCTATGAAGCGTTAATGAATTCAACCTCATTGGGGGCTATTTTTCAGGATGGTTCAATCCTTTGCCACATCATGAGTTTCAGATTTGTGGACCTATATGTTTTTGTCTACGACAATGTCACGGAGGAGACGCAATGCGCGCGCGCTAGCATTTAGAAAATAAGCAAATCAGCCGTGGTCATTGGTTTTAATACTTTGCTTAAGTCTGCTGAGAAAAAATAATGTCGAATTCGTTAGCGCATGAATCTCTCTATTGAGAGTTAACCGTAGGATTCCAAATGGAAAACTCCACCCAGCGGTATTGCACGTGCTGATAAAGAAACTTTTGAAGAAATTGCGCTCATTCCCCCCAGCTGTGAGAAACTTTGCATTAACATGTAAAGTGTCAGCACCCCATCCAAATCTGAGAGCGAATGCTAAGCTATCCGAGTCTGTAATAATATCAGCCTCACCAACATCAAAAGCGCCCTCTTCGATACCCTTTGTCAAGTCAAAGAATATTGTTACCTCAAGGTCTCGGAGGGCCACTTTTGCCGTTTTCAAAAGGTGAATCAGATAGAGCAGACGGATACCAAACCAGCTGTTTCTATCCCGAATTCTCTGGATGTAAGATCCCGCCGAGTTGATAAGCACGTCGATCGGGACGACGGGACATTCGGGCTTGATTCCTCCAGAAGAGTCAAAATCTTTTTCATATTTTCTTAATGCCTCCGAATTGTCATGCATGTTCCCGACAGTCCATTTGTCGCCCGGATAAAGAACAACAGAATTTGCACCAGTATCTCTCTCTATAAACTCATTTACTTTCTCGATTCTGTTAATTTCGCCGTTCATATAAGAATTATAGACATGTGAAAATCTGATAAAACTTGCAAACGGAATGATATATCGAGGTTTCAGAACCTCAGCCTGAATCTTTATTCGAGATAGTTTTTCCCGGGCTGCCGATTTTCTAAGCTCAACATCCTCTGGGTTCCCAACCTGGTTTGCGTAGCTGAATTGGGTGAGTAGCACGTCTATATTACCCGTGCGTCTGTAGACCTCATAAGCAGCCCGGTGATTGTCCACTACACAATCATTGAGATTGAGAATTGCACTTGGTAATTCTTCAGAACAGTTATTACTGCCTGTAGGTGGATTTTATAGGGACACAGGAGGAAACTGGGTTTTTGTTCTTGAAGATGGTGGTGACAGGGCTGTTAGAAGGAACATTAGGTTAGGAAGAAAAAATACAGAGAATTTTGAAGTACTTGAAGGCCTCGAACCAGGCGATTTAGTAATTACATCTTCTTATGACCATTTTGGAGATAATGAAGTCTTAATACTTT
>JACZWF010000165.1 GCA_022572285.1 Nitrososphaerota archaeon
CAACCACGAACCCCCGGGGGAACGCGGAAAACGCAACCACGAACCCCCCGGAGGAACGCGGGCCGGCCGAGCCGTCTCGCACGAGGGGGTCGCGATGGAATGGCTTGGGAAAAACAAACTGACCGTCGAAGTGAGCGGAGCTGAATCAGACCCGGCCTTACTTTCTCCAAGGAATTCGGTTTAGGGTCTTTTCGACTGTCCATTCTTTGGGAAGAAGTGGTCTCGAACCACAGGAATAATCTCCATCATATTCTTCTTCTTTATAATGATGTCAGCCCTCTCCTCCACAATCTCCTGGGCATTGAAGGCTATGCTCAAGCCCGCGATGTCGAATAGAGTTAGGTCATTAGCTCCGTCCACAATCGACACGATAGTCCTACGATCTTCACCCAGCTGATCAAGGATGGAGCGCAGTACACCAGCCTTATTGGAATTAACTCGCATATTCACACCTGATATCTTATGATTTGTGAAGAGGATATCATTTGCGAAGGTGTAGTCTAGTCCTAGCTCAGTCTTTAATCTCTTAACCAGGAGAGTCGGACCGCCGGAGATCGTAATTGTCTTAAACCCCATTGCTTTGAGCTTTTGAATTGCTTCAATAGCTCCTGGCATAAGCCGCATCTTTTGAACGGTCTCTACATATACATCATAGGATATACCACGCAAAGTTTCGATCCTTCTTTTCAATCCTTCCTCCCACTTGATTTCGCCTCGAAGACCTTTTTGCGTGAGCAGGTCTATCTCCTTCTCTTTTCCAATGCGCTTCGCGACCTCCGGCAGAAATTCTCCGTCCACGAGCACACCTTCAGTATCAAATATCGCTAGCAAATTTAGACTCCCATTTCCGTGTCCAGAACTTAATCGAATGACCCTTGATTATGAATTCGATTCCTTTCAAAGAGCGGCTAGTGAGAGATAAAATAGGCGCTTATCCATATCTGCTCAATGCCGGGTTCTCCTTTTTCAGCTCTATGAATATCTCGGAACTAAGCTTGTCAAGCAGACTCATACCCTTGCTACTAACTATCCGGCCTTGAAGACCTTTTTTCTCAACTAGCCCGGCAGCTTCTAGCTGTTGGAGAGGCTTTCTAATCGCAGCTTGTCCCGCATCTCTCTGATGGAATTGCCCGAACTTGACCCTTTTCGGACCTCCGTATTCTGTCTCAAGATCTGCTAAACCCAGCGGGCCGTGGAGGTAGAGCTTTCTCAATAGAGAGGCTGATCTGGTGTACCACCAGTCCTTGTCCTGAGGTGGCCTCTCCCTGTGAGACCCCGTTTTAACGTATTGCGTCCACGTCTGGGGAGTTATCTGTGGCGTTCTTTTCAATTGCTCGGAGAGTCTCTTTATGAGCATATCTGGAGGAACCATATGTACGGTAGTCAATTCTAGACCATTCCCGACAATTGTCAATGGAAAGGGTATTTAGGTTTGTTCCTCTTCACTATAAGATCTCAAGATCTTCCTGTAGATGAAACCGCAGTCAAGGCAAGTTATGGTGACGGCCTTACGCCTCTTTGAAAGTCTGATCCGTGCGTTCATTCCTGGAAGGATTAAATTCTTACAGCCGTGGCAATATATCTGTCTCATTTCGTATGGAAGTCTTAGATTGAACCTAAGACATAGAGTACGGGCAATCGCTGCTTGACGACGCGCAATACTCATGTCAAACTTGGCACTGTCAGTGCATTGCTCTATTAGGATTTCCACTCTCTGGAGAGCAATCTCTTTTTGTCGAGCCCTATTTCTTCTCACGACATCTCATTCTAGACAAGGATGTTGATAAATGAACTCGATATTGGATATGTGTAAATGATTTCATTGATAATCGCGGAATCAGCCTTAGAACGTGTTCCTAGAGAAATCCTGACTCACTCGTCCGTTCGGAACCATGCTCAGAGGGCCAGAAGGAACCCCGGGGATCTCCTCCTTGATCGCAGTTATCATCACAACGCAATGAAGGGATTAAGGAATGCGGAAAAGAGGGGACGCCCAGATCTAGTCCATTTC
This sequence comes from Nitrososphaerota archaeon, assembly GCA_022572285.1. GTDB lineage: Archaea > Thermoproteota > Nitrososphaeria > Nitrososphaerales > UBA57 > B1T1B5. Next base: position 2,012 of record JACZWF010000165.1, read on the forward strand.
GCACTCCTTTCTGCTCTAGCGACACCTCTTTACTTGCAGGATGAGTTAGCAGTATATCTTCATACGGCAGATGATCTGGCAATCACAATCGGGAGAAAGGTTAGGTTGCCAAAGACTTATGCTAGGTTTGAAACCTTGTTCGTCCAGCTCCTCAAAACCAAGTTTATAGAAACCGACGGGGAAGTTCTTCTTTCCTGCTCAGAAATGAGCTTTCAAGAGTTATCTAGAACAATAGGATCAGATATCAATGTCGGACTCTCGAGTAGTGGAGCAATGAACAATGTACGTGTGGTGGGGGAAGAGTTGAGGGCAACCAAAAACGCTACATTCGTGATCGGAGGTTTCCCAAAGAGTGACTTCTCGCAGGCCGTTCTTGAAGGCATTGATTCACTTTATTCCATCAGTTCGATGCCATTGGAGGCCCACGTGGTTATCGCAAGGATCATCTATGAGTTAGAGATGCTCAGAAATCTGTAAGCCTTTTTATTTCTCATGATTGCCAGAAGTTACGATTGCGGTCGTCGTCCAGTCCTCTATGGAGAGGGAATAGTCTGGTCTAGGACATAGGCCCTCCAAGCCTAGAACAGGGGTTCAAATCCCCTCGGCCGCATTTCATTTTATTAGTAAAATAATTCACGATAGATAGTAGACAAAATGTTAAATTGTAACAAGTCTGATTCGCCGATTGGGCCGAGGTAGCTCAGCCTGGGAGAGATGGATAAACGATGCTACTCCAGCACCCGGCTGAAGACCGGGCATGGTATATGATATATACCACCGGAGTGTCGCCGGTTCAAGTCCGGCCCTCGGCACGTTCAAGTCTACCCCTTCACATAATGTCGTTTCGGCTAAATATTGGAAAATTCTCGGAATAAAATGATCTCTCTTAGCGCATCTTGCAAAGCAATCAATTCGAGCTCTATATACCCGGGTCTAGGGGAATAATATCGAGCTTGATCTAAGAATAATTTTCCTCGTTCGATTAGGATCTCGCCCTGATCAAGTAGGTTTCTCCATCGATCAATATCAGCGATGGCAGGACGGAATTCAAGAGCTTGAAATTCCTCAAGCACAGTATAGAAGAGCAACAGGGCATCTACCCTCGTTATTGTAGCCTGGATTCCGAGGGAGAAAGCGGAGGAGTAATTAGCAGCTACAGAGAGTTCATCAAAAGCGGAAATGTCGGCTAGCTCATCCAACTGCTGAATTCGAACTATTAGACTTTCCTTCACGGACAGGAATCTCTCACGTGCCTCTACCAATTCTAAGAAGGCAGATGAAAAATTGACATTTCTGGCAGATTCTCTGGCGTCAAAATACTTCCTCTCTGCTTCAGATGGAAGACTGTAGTCCTGAGCCATATCGTTCAAGATTTTTTCCGATAGAGTGAGTGCAGCCTGAATTGACGCAACTAACTGCCTTTCGAGATCAAGTTCGACATTCCCTGCATTTAATTCCCTGCCCAGGGATCGTATGGCGATGCTTGTCCTATCTAGTTCAACAGATAGAGCAGATACTTTCCCCTTTTCAGATTCAAGATCGCTGTGAGCATCATCGCCGAGATGATCTCGGTGCGCCGGGGCGGCAGCGG
>JACZWF010000166.1 GCA_022572285.1 Nitrososphaerota archaeon
AACTGCAGGGTGGAGTCGAAAGGTCCTATAAGGTAGCACCCTAACTTCATGTGCCATTACAGACATCCTATGAAGCGACGGTTGTCTATTGAAAAGCACAACATCACCATCCCTAAGATGTCTTTCCACAATGAAACCTTCAGAGAGCGAATCCGCTAGAGCCTCTCTGTCTGTGACATAATCAAGTCTAATCTTCACACCGTCTGGACGGATAATGTAATTAGCACCGGGATACGTTGTTGGGCCATTGATGATAAGTGATTTGAAATGTGATCGATTCCACGTAGAGATAGTCTCAGGTACAGTCAAACGGCGAGCGATATCTAGTGGAACTCCCACTTCAGATATGTCAAGGCTAGGATCGGGCGCAATGACCGTTCTTGCGGAAAAATCTACTCTCTTTCCAGATAGACTTCCCCTAAACCTGCCTTCTTTTCCTTTTAGCCGTTGACTCAATGTCTTCAAAGGACGGCCTGATCTGTGATGAGATTGAGGGATTCCAGAGACCTCATTGTCAAAGAATGTTGTGACATGGTATTGTAGCAGGTCAACAAGATCCTGTACTATTAGCGGTGGAGTTCCTGATTCCTTACTTTCTCGTACACGCTGATTGACTCTGAGTATGTCGACAACCTTGTGGGTAAGGTCATCTTCGGACCGTACTCCTGACTCCAGCGTTATCGAAGGTCGAACTGCAACCGGCGGTACAGGCAGAACTTGGAGCACGAACCATTCAGGTCTGGCCGATTTATAATTAAAATTTAAAAGCACCAATTCGTCATCTCGAATTCTTTCTAGCCGTTCGCGTATTGCGACAGGCAACATCCTAGTAGCACCTCCACCTTCCGTAATCTCGTGAAAAATGGTTGGTTTGGTGAACTCAATGGGATACTGCTCTTTTCCACAGTGGGGGCAAGATGTAATTTTCTTGGCCTTCACCACGATCTCCTTGGCTATCTTAGCCTTAAGAACAGGAGTACGACTGTCCTCTCGACTTATTCTTTCCATGTATCGTGCCTTTTCTTCGTCATCTATCTTGATTCTCCCGCAGGCTCTACAAAAGGCCAGAAGAAGCCTATGGATATCGCCTGCAAACGCTATGTGCAAGGTTGGTTCAGCGAGCTCCACATGACCAAAATGGCCAGGACATCTAGTCGCCGTGTTGCCACATGTGGCGCATTTCTGTCCTGGTTCCAAGGTGCCAAGTCTGCCGTCCATCATTCCACCTTGGACCGCAAGGCCGTCCTCGTCATACGTTTCTGGTGTGGTGATCTCGGTCACCGAATACTTCCTTATTTCGCTAGGAGAGAAAACAGCAAATTGTATGCCTCGGACAACCTTCATTGTCTCATCTGTTGACATCTACTTGCTCCCCTAGACCTTGTCTTTGAGAATTAGTCTTGGCGCTATGTTGAGACTCATCATCTCTTGGAGTAACAACTTGAAGGCATAAGCGATAACAACGCTGGATATCCGAGCTTGCTCACCATCTACTTTGCAAATATACTTTCTTTGCTGATTGTCATAGTAGGCTATTAGCCCACACTTCTCACACACGTGGATTACAGTTTTGTCCGATTCATCCAGAAGTCTATCTTTCAAGACCATTGCTGCACCGTATGCTATGAGGCAATCTCGTTCCATTTCGCCAAACCGCAACCCTCCTCCTCTTGCACGCCCCTCCGTTGGCTGCTTGGTAAGCATTTGTACCTGACCTCTTGCTCGTGCATGGATTTTGTCAGCAACCATGTGATGGAGCTTCTGGTAGTAAACAACCCCGATGAAAATGTCTACCTCATACTTCTTTCCCGTTCGCCCATCGTACATGATCTCTCTTCCAGTGGATCTAAAACCTTGGCTTTCCAAAACCTTCCCCAGATCCTTTGCTTTCTCCCCAGTAAACGTCGTTCCGTCTACCCTATGACCACGTAAGGAAGCTACTTTCCCGCCAATGGATTCAGCAAATTGGCCTACGGTCATCCTGGAAGGAAAGGCATGCGGATTAATCATGATATCTGGGACTATACCGTCTTCCGTATATGGCAAGTCCTCTTGATCGACTACTAAACCAATGACTCCCTTTTGCCCATGTCGGGAGGCAAATTTGTCTCCAATCTCAGGAATCCGCATGTCTCTGACTCTAACCTTATACATCTTTTCCCCATCTAGATTCTCGGTCATGAAGACCGCGTCAACAACGCCAAATTCAGTGGGTCTTACTGCGACAGACGTATCTCTCCTGTATGGTCCCTTCATTTCAAATTCTTTATACTCCTCCATGAATCTTGGAGGGCTAGTTCTGCCTATGATCACATCTCCGCCGTTGACCACGGATTCACTCATGATCACACCATCACTCTCTAGTAGACGGTAATATTTTTCACCCCTATAGCCTCTCACGTTCCCATCGGAAGAGGGAGTCTCGAAGCTATCTCGCATACCTCCCAGATATTGCTTTGCCGAGGCATCGTATAGTCTATAGAAGAATGACCGAGCTAGTCCCCTCTCGATAGCTCCCTTGTTAACCACTATCGCATCTTCGATATTATACCCCTCATATGCCAACACGGCAACAATGCAGTTTTCTCCAGTCGGTCTTCTATCTATATTCAGGAGGGAGGTTGATCGCGTAGCAACCAGAGGGCGTTGTGGATAGACGAGAAGGTGTTCCCTTATCATCGTGTTAAAGCCGAACGTTGGACTTGGGAACCCGAGGGATTGTTTCGCCATAGCAGATTCATATGTATTTCTAGGTGATTGATTGTGTTCCGCATAAGGTATTAGTGAAGCGGTTGCCCCCAAGATCGAAGCTGGGAATAGTTCCATATGAGTATGATCTTTGGTTATTGAGTCTACTCTCATCGCAACATAAGCGTTCTCCTCTTCATTTGCGTCTAACAGATCGATTACACCCATATGTAGAAGATCTTTCCAGCTAAGCTCACCCTGAACAATTCTTTGAATAATTTCATCAGTTACAAGAGGAGTTGCATTCTCGACAATAATTAGGGGCCTTAGAACTCTACCAGGTCCGAGAGAGACATATATTCGAGTTGAGGCTCTAGTGTCATTCGGATGGAAAACACTAATGCTCACGTGCGGATGTATCTGACCCTGCCTTCGGAGTGCCCTGATTTCTCGAGAGAGATTATCACCATCTAGGACATAGCCCAGAAACCTGCCTTCTACGAAAACTTTAGCCCAATCTCGCCTTTTTTCTTGATCGAGCTCTCTAGTGCTTTTTACCCCCAAGTCAGTTAAGCGATCTACTACATCTGCTGGTGGTGAACTAACCGAGATGATGGCGGACAAGGCAAGGTTTTTTACTAAACCACAGTTCGCGCCCTCAGGCGTTTCATTCGGACAAATCCTGCCATAGTGAGTGGCATGGAGATCTCGAGCCTCGAAATTTGGTTGGCTTCTGCTTAGTGGCGACTGAATCCTTCTTAGGTGGCTAAGCGAGGAGAGGTAGTTTGTCCTATCGAGGAGCTGAGTGACTCCCACTTTTCCTCTCCCCCAGTTTCCCGTTGAAACGGCATTGTTTAATTTGTCAGTAATGATCCCAGGTCTAATCG
>JACZWF010000167.1 GCA_022572285.1 Nitrososphaerota archaeon
TTGACATAGGACAAAAGCGCACGTGCGGCGGCATGCTGTATGAACTTAGGTGGACCTGAGTCGACTTGGCTCTTTACGGCCTTCAATCCCTTGATGATTTCTGAATTACCTGCAGCGAACCCAATCCTATAGCCGGCCATGCTAAACGTCTTGGAACAGGAGTGAAACTCAATCGCAACATCCATCCCTCCTGAAACTTGCAGAATTGAGGGTGCCTTGTAACCTTTGAAGGTCAGTTCTGAGTACGCATTATCGTAACATATCAGACCCCCTTTTTCACTCGCCAGGCGTGAGACCTGTTGAAGAAAAACCTTACCGACAACTGCCGCAGTAGGGTTATTTGGATAGTTAAGGAACAGAAATTTGAAATCTTCTTTTGCTATGTTTTCAAGGTCGGGCCTGAATCCTTTGGTATCTCCCAGATTGAACGGGCTAGGATGCGCATCATTCAGTAACGCGGCACCGTGTTCGTAGACTGGATAGGATGGATTGGGTGTCAAGACTATCTCTCCTGGGTTGACGAAGGCTCTGATTACATTCGCGATCCCCTCCTTTGATCCAATTAGTGCACAGACCTCAGTATCGGGATTTAGTTCTATGTGGAATCTCCGGCGATACCATTCAGCAACTGCTTTTCTGAAGAACGATTCCCCTTCGCTTGATGGATAGTTATGGCTGCCCGGAGTCTTGAGCGCCTGTCGCAGCTCATCGTTGACGAACTCTGGCGGAGGAAGATCTGGATCTCCAATTCCAAAGGAAATCAAGTCTATTCCCCGCCTCTTTTTTTCGCGTATGATAGAGTCTAGTTTAGCGAAGGGATATTGAGGAAGCGAATCTAGACGCCTCGAATACCTCAATTTTTAAGCCTCTCAGGAATTTTCTGGTGTAGCGTGAGATCGAAGACGGTTTCCCGTTCCCTAATCAGATCGACGGTGCTACCATTAACAAGGACTTCGGCAGCCCTTGGTCGATTATTGTATTGACTGCTCATAGCGAATCCATAGGCTCCCGCATTAAGAATCGCCAGAATATCGCCCTCCTTAATCGAAGGGAGACGCCTACCCTCTGCGATGACGTCTGTATTCTCGCAGATCTGGCCGCAAATAGTAATATTTTCAGGACTAGGTCTATGATATATTCTATTTGCCACGTATACTTGATGATATGCGCCATATAGGGCAGGTCTTAGAAGTGTATTCATTCCTGCATCGGTCCCCACATAGGTCGTGACCGCACCCTTCTTTTTGCCATGGACCTTTGCGAGTAGGACTGTAGTATCTCCGACGATATATCTACCTGGTTCTATCATCAGTGTAGGTGTACCCAATGAGAGCTTACTAGGCAACTTCATGAATAATTCTCCGACCTCTTTTCCAATAAATTGGATATCCAACACCCTTTCTGATGGCTTGTAAGGAATCCCAAAGCCTCCGCCGATGTTGATGAATTCGAATTCAATTCCTACTTTCTTCGCTATTCTTCCCGCAATCTTAAGAAGACGTTCCGCGACCCGAGGGAAATACTCCTTTTCGAGTATTGCGGAACCAGACATCATGTGTATCCCAAAATGTCTTATGCCAAATCTCTTTGCTGACAAGTACCCCTCAACAGCTTTCTTTTCATCGACTCCGAACTTTGTCCTCTTGCCACCAAAAACCAGGCCTGCATATTTGCCCTTGCCGACACCCGGGTTTATTCTGAATGAGAGAGTCTTCGGTCTACCGAACCGCATCAATCTGGTTAGTTGGGCTGTATCATCGAGGTTTATCATTACTCGTTCTTTCAAAGCCATGTTGAGTTCGAGGTCGCTGTTGAAGTTGCCAGTATAGATTATTCTATTTGGGGGGAAGCCCGCCTTCTTTGCTAGTATGATCTCCTCGATACACGAACAGTCTGCTCCGCTATCCATAGATCTAAGAATACGGAGGATCGAAAGGTTGTTGTTGGCCTTGAGCGCATATTGGAGACTGAATTTTCGATAGGTGGATGCGAATGCCCCAACGATTCGTTTGTAGTTGTCTCGTAATCTATTCTCATCGGTGACAAAAAGCGGCGTCCCAAATTGCTGGGCTAACTCCAAGATGTTCACGCCGCCGACCCACACGATTTTGTCTCGGACTGTTAGAGGCGGTTCAATCGATCGCATGTTCTACGACTTTGACCTTTAGTTGCTGGGGCTGCTTAGGACCTCTCCCATGGTATAAATCCGCGGGTCGGATATTTTGCTTAACCACTTGGCAGCCAAAAGTGCACCCTGCGCAAAAGCCGCTCTCGTGAACGCTATGTGCTCAAGGCGTATCATATCGTAAGGACCTGCTATGCTTATTTCGTGTATTCCTGGAACACCGCCTACTCTGCGTGAAAATATTTCCAATTCATCCTTTTTTCTCTTACCTGCAGAATGTCTATCATGAATAATAGTCGAGTACCCCATAGCTTTGGAGAGAATTTCACCTAGGGCGTAAGCGGTTCCGCTGGGAGAATCGACCTTTCCAGCGTGGTGCGATTCTACGATACTTGCTTGATATTGGGGAGGAAGCGATGAAGTAAGCTCAGCTACTTTGTACAAGAAATTCATCCCTATCGCAAAATTTGATGAGATGATAGTGGGGATCTTTCCTTCTACCGCCCCCTTTATGGCCCGGTATTGATCTGCAGTAAACCCAGTCGTTCCGATCACTATCCTTTTTTCAACCTCTGCTACTCTAGGGATATTCTCTACCTCGGCAGCCGGATTTGAAGCAGAGATAACGACATCGGCATTTTCAACCGCCTCATTTAGGGAGTCCGGACTCACTAACCTCACGCCCGAGTTGGCCAAGCCGAAACTCTCTAGCTTCATTCCCAGGTTTCTGTTATCTCTTGATGCAATCGCTCCTACCAACTCAAAATCATCGCCATTCATCTCTCTCAGGATCGCTTTGCCGAGACGGCCTGTCGCACCAATGATACAGACCCTAGTACGACTCATAAAATAATCCACTAATGTGTTTTTCAGAATACAGTCTATCGCTCAAGTCTACATCGAAGAAGTCCTCGATTGGTTTCAGGATCTTGCTTTCCTCAAATACCTGCCTCGCTTTCCTTAGGACAATGTCTATGCTTCGTCTTGTCAGTTTACCAATAGGTTGACGAGTTGGGCCGGCAGGAAATCCCATAATTCTCATTAGTGTCTTAGTGGCTAGCGGGTTTCTGGCCTTGACCTGAACAGGACCGTGCCCTGATTCTTCTGAAGTCAGGACCGTAACGAGGTCAAACAGTGGGGATAGCTGGTCTCCCATCTTGTGGGCCTTGTCGTCGTTCCCAGCTAGAGCTGCTTCTACTAGCTCCCGAATTGCGGCTGGAGCGATGTTCGAGGCGACGGAGATCACGCCCTGGGCACTAATTTTTCTATCTAGCATAAGCTCCAATGCCATATGATCATCTCCCGCAATGATCGAAAATCCCGGGCCGCAAAGCTGCCTAATGGTTCTTGCGTTATCGATGTTAACGTTGTGTGGAATCTCAAACAAGAAATCAACTGAATGTTTTACAAAACATCTCCAAACGACTTCTCCACGAACTTTCATCCATC
>JACZWF010000168.1 GCA_022572285.1 Nitrososphaerota archaeon
ATCTGCGCAGAAGAAAACCCAGGGAAATGAGCGGGGGCGAGCAGCAGAGGGTTGCGCTGGGCCGGGCAATTGTGAAAAAACCCGATGTTTTTCTCATGGATGAACCCTTATCGAATCTCGATGCTGCCCTCAGAACTGAAATGAGGACAGAGCTGAAGAGACTTCAGAAACAACTTCAAACGACTTTGATCTATGTGACACATGACCAAACCGAAGCTTTGAGCATGGCAGATAGGATAGCGGTGATAAAAGATGGCAGGCTTCTTCAGATAGCGAGTCCCGAAGAGATATACAATAAGCCTGCTGATGCATGGATTGCCTCATTCATCGGGAATCCACCTATGAATCTGATAAGCTGTATTCTCTCAAGGAACAACGGCCGACCCACTCTTCATCTCACAGGAGACTCTGTTCTAGAAATTCCAGAGTCTCTAACATCCAAGCTATCTGATCTCGAAGTTGGTACTAAGTTGAAATTAGGTGTGCGACCGGAGGATATAGAAATCGGATCAAAAGGCGTAACGCCCTCCTGTGAAGCCGAAATATTTCTCCTGGAGTCTACTGGTGATAGTACTGTCATTGACTTTAAGTTGGGTGATAGTATCGTGAAACTTAAGACGAAGGCTGGGTACAAAGCCAAAATTGGCGAGAGGGCACAACTCGTTTTCACTGAATCGAAAATGGCCCTATTCGATGCAGAGACGGGGAGGGCATTGTGACTAACCATGATCCTCCGATCATCTAGCTGGGTCTATATTGTCACCTTCGTCGCAATACTAGCAGTCGCGGGATTTCTAATTTTCATCTTCTTCCCTCAAGACTCTTCGGGGCCAACAGAAGTGCCGGAATCATGGGAAGGTATACTCAGTCAAGCCAATGAAGAGGGACATGTCAAAATCTTTGTCGATGTTGACCTTGAAGTCCGCAGTTTCTTGGAAACTACGGTCATTCCTCAGTTCCAAGAAAAACATGATATTGTGGTCACGATCGAGACAGGTCATTGGTCAGGTTTCACTCAGAGACTCATAATCGAGCGGTTAGGCGGCCGTAACATCGGTCTCCTAGACCTAGCGTTACTTGGGGATGAAGCAATGGGTAGATCACTTGATGCTAGTCTCCTCTTTGCTGAAACTGGAAGCAGGCTAGACAAAGCATCACAGATAGAGGAAATTTTTCGAAGCGGTGTCTCAGGAATCAGCAACGATGGAAGTTCTGTGACTATATGGATCGATCAGTATGTATTGGTAGCGAATGCCGAACTCCTCGACGATTTACCGTTAGACTTGGGAGAAATAATAGCACTAATAGCGGGAGAGGACCAGGGTCTGATAGACACTGACCAACTATTTGTCCCCAATCCGCTTGAAACTGACACGGGTGCGGCAGCCCTAATGTTAGTCGTTGTAGATCGTGGGGGGAAGGATCTCTACTCTTTTCGTCCCCACGATAGGACTCTCGAGGAGGGATGGCCAGAGGCACTCGGTTTCGAGATAGAAGACGAACCGGAGCTTGAAGGGTTCCCAATGCCTGAAGAAGAGGCTCCTGAAAACGGACTTGAGGCCGTTATCGAAGGAGAGATATCACTCGCGTATCTCCGCTACGATCAGATTCTCTTGCATATAGCAGAGGGGGGGATGTTGTCCCCTGAGATCCGAGTGTATCTACCAGAAGAGGGATCAATAATATCTGGTGGCCATGCAGGAATACCTTTCAACGCCCCAAACAAATCGGCCGCTCTAATCTTTCTCGACTTTCTCCTATCCGAAGAAGTTCAGACTGAATTCGCACTGGAGCTTGGAAAGTATCCCTCGATCGCCACGATAACCGATGACAGCCTTCCTGAGCTAATAACTGCGTCGAACTTCTGGATTCCCAGGGTGGAGGCCAGAGGGGAGTGGATTGCTTGGCCTCATTATCAGTATAGAGTTGATCTTCTAGATCTTTGGCGAAACTTAACCGGGGATTGATTGCCATGTCACGGAGGGGTTCCCAGGCAATCAGCCGGCCGGCCCTGTATATACTCCTAGTTTTCTTTTCAGTTGGAGGATTATTCCTTGGGTTGAGATTTCAAATTGAAAATGTATCCAGCCAGTTCTCTCAGAGTTTTGACTCGGAGATGATGGCGATTGCAGAACAAGATTTTCCCCCCCGTGAATTTGTGGCACAAGTACCAGTATCGATACTCTCTCTGACTCCCGAAAGGGATCAGATAATCATAACATACTGGGCTTTAGGGGGGCTCATCACAGGAGATCAAATCGTAGACCTCTCAGAATGGAGAGATCAATTTGATTCGATTGAAATTCGAGGTTTCTTTCTTCCGGGAGAATATTCAGTGGAAGTCTCAATAACTGATAGAATTCTGCGTCTAGAGTTCGCTCCTTCATAGTATCGAGTAGTAATTTACCCATATTGGATCGGCCTCCACTGATTATTTCTTCCTCATAGAAGAACCGAATCTCCTCGCGACACCCAGCAAATCTGTCAATGCAGAAAATACTTTCCCTGCGTCTTCCAATTTAACAACAATCACCGTATCGGTGTACGTACTCACCGTATCTTCGATGTTTATCATTCGCCGCGAGATCTGTGAGTAGAACGCAAATGCACATCCAGGCCTACTGATAACTTCGAGGGGGCTATGGACAAGAATGGCAGCTAGGTCAGGTTGGTCTTCCAAGACGTCTTTTCCAAAATGCTTCACGAGATCCTTCCTGAGAGACTGGTCAAATATTATTGTGAATGCTGAAATTCCTTCCGATATCTGCAAGACCTCCTCTTCAGTGGTGATCAACTTCCTCCTCATCTTCTCAATGTTTTTTCGTGTTTTCACTACTGATAGCTTGGCCACATTGGTCCTCACATTGATTGTACTTTTAGCGATAACCTCGCTAACACCGGCCGAAAATTCTTTGTAAACAGGCGTTATTCTCTTCAATGCAGTAGTTATTGCTTCAAGACTTGCCTTTCTTCCCGCAATCCGTTCTACTAAAGGCTGAATAATTCTAGAAACGCTACTGATATTAGCATACCCTCTGAAGATGCCATCCTGGATCGCAAGATCTTCGTCAATGATATTTCGAACAATCTTGGAAATTGATAGAGTGACCAGATCTGGTTCAGTCATACCCGATAACGGTCGTTCTTGACCAAAACCATTAAAAGGGTTTCGATTTATTTTTTTGCGTTGACAATGACGGAGAAATTGATACTTGCGTTCTCTGGTGGTCTGGATACATCAATCTCCGTACCATGGCTAAGGGAGAAGTTTGGATACGATGTGATAACGGTTACGGTAGATGTAGGGCAGAGAGAGGACTTGAAGATGGTTGAGAAGAGAGCCTACCTGGCCGGTTCGTCAAAGCATATCACGATAGATGCCCGCGAGGAATTTGTCAAGGAATACGTATTCCCCGCTTTGAGGGCAAATGCTCTATATGAGGGAAAATACCCTCTTGCTACTGCTCTGGCTAGGCCGCTGATTGCTCAGAAGCTCGTGAAGGTGGCCAAATCTGAAGGTTCATCGATAATCTCACATGGATGTACTGGAAAAGGAA
>JACZWF010000169.1 GCA_022572285.1 Nitrososphaerota archaeon
CGGTGCGTGCAAAGATCTATCGAGCGGCAGCTTGGCTTGGGATTAAGATCAGTGAAGCGGCCAACCAGGCCAATGCATTACAGATCAGCACTGATACCAGTAAGGGTTCAGTGTGGGTGATCCCAACATACGAGGAACAGGTTATTGCACGACACACGCTGGCGACAATCGTCGAAGCCTGAATTGAATTGGGTAAATCTAATCACTACTATATTTCATTGTAAATGGAGGTGAACTGTGAGCGAAATTGCAACTGCATCGACCGTTGAGGGAACGCCTTTATCAGCTAACGAACTGGACCGAATCCATGCTTATTGGCATGCCACGACTTACTTGTCAATCGGTCAGATCTATCTACTGGACAATCCATTATTGCAAGAGCCACTGACTCTAGAACACATCAAGCCGCGTATGCTGGGGCATTGGGGTATTTTTCGAAGAATGGTAGTGCAGACTTTGCAATCACTATTCGAACGATAGTAGCTCATGATGATCGAATTTCAATTCAGGCCGGTGCCGGGATAGTTGCTGACTCCATCCCATCTAGGGAGTGGGAAGAGACTGAACAGAAGGTCGGAGCTATGCTGAAAGCTCTAAAGATGGCCGCTGAGAAAAATAGAGCGTCAATGGTAGGAGTGGCTTAGGTCATTGTCACCGAAAGTTCTGGTCATTGACAACTATGATTCATTCGTGTATAATCTCGCTCAATATTTGGGGGAGCTGGGAGGGGAGATTTTCGTCTTTAGAAATGATAAGATCACAATTGAAAGGGCAAAGCAATTAGAACCAGATAGGATAGTGATCTCTCCCGGTCCTGGGAGTCCTGTTAAGGAAAGATACTTCGGGTTATCATCGCAAATAATTAGTGAGATGGGACAGAAGATTCCTACATTGGGAGTCTGTCTAGGCCATCAAGGAATAGGACATATCTTTGGGGGACAAATAAGGAGAGCTAAAACCATCAAGCATGGAAAGACCAGCCTAATAGTACATGACGGCAAGAATATTTATGCAGGCATTGAGAATCCGTTTCCTGCAACGCGTTATCACTCTCTAGCCGTTGATAAGGATTCTCTCCCAAGTGACATGATAGTAACCGCGGAGGCCCAAGATGACGGGGAAATCATGGGCATCAGGCACAGGAGATACCCAATTGAAGGGATTCAATACCATCCTGAATCTATCCTGACAGAGGTAGGGATGAGAATCTTGGAAAATTTCCTCTACAGTGAAACTCGCAGGTAGAACTCTGTGATACGTGAAGCTATTCAGGACCTGATAGAAGGTAAGGACCTGAGTGACTCGTTGGCATCCAGTTCGATGGAAGAGATCATGTCAGGGTCGGCCACACCATCTCAAATGGGAGCTTTTCTTGCATCTCTACGAATTAAGGGTGAAACAGTTGGGGAGATTGTGGCTTTAGCCAAGATAATGAGGAAGTTCTCTGTAAAAATCAAACCATCTACTACTGGAAGATTGGTTGACATTGTAGGAACTGGAGGAGATAAAATAAAGACCATAAACCTTAGCACAATCGCCTCAATCGTCGTTGCGGCCCATGGTACAACTGTAGCAAAGCATGGAAATAGGGCAGCTTCTGGCAAGTGTGGAAGCGCGGACGTACTCGAACGTCTTGGTTACAGAATGAACGCTACCCCCGAAGAAATCGAGAGGACAATTAATAGAGTCGGAATAGGATTCATGTTTGCGCCAGTTTTCCACCCTGCAATGAAAAATGTAATAGGAACGCGGAAAGAGATTGGAATTAGGACAATTTTCAATTTGTTGGGCCCTCTTACGAATCCCGCTAGTGCCGATTCCCTTGTAGTCGGCGTCCCAAGTATGGACCTGACCTCGAAGATCGCCGCGGCACTCAAATCTCTCGATATTCGAAACGCAATGATAGTGCACGGAGAGAATGGGCTAGATGAGATATCCACCTTCGGGAGAACTTTCGTGTCTTACTTGAGGAATGAGTCAATTGAATCGACGGTGTTGTCCCCTAGAGATATGGGTTTGTCACCATCCATCCCAGAGGACCTGATGTGCAATGGAGTAGAAGAGAATGCAAATGCAATGCTGATGATACTTTCCAACCGTCTCCCGCCAAATCACCCTCAAGTGGAAGCAACTTTGGCTAATGCAGCTGCTGGGCTCGTTGTTGGTGAGAAGATTGACAACATGGAAGAAGGTGTACAGATGGCCCGTGAGACGCTGGACACCGGGCGATGTATTGGGAAGCTTAAGGAAATGATTCTAAGCATCCGGGGGGATATCTCCAGGATTGAGGAATTTGAAAGAAATGAATGATTTCCTCAGAAAACTTGCTGGAGAGGTAGCGGAGCTGGTTGAGACAGGCTATTATGATGTTCGCTCCACAAGAGCTCATAAACCATCAAGTCTAGCGCGTATCATTGAAAAACTGGAACGGACTCTCGTTACCGAGCTAAAGTTCAGTTCTCCAACTCAGGGTGAGATTCGGTCCAAGGAAGACGGGGTCAAGGGGAATGGCCAAATTACTTCTCTCGTTTCCGAGATGGAGGATGGAGGGGCATCAGGAATTTCAGTCCTTACCCAACCACTTCATTTTGGTGGGTCTCTAGAGAATCTCAAAACCGCGCGGGCCCATACAAGACTTCCACTTCTGATGAAAGACATCATAATCGATAAGCGACAGATTGATGCGGGCGCCACATTGGGCGCCGACTTGGTCATTCTAATCAGCAGGCTATTTTCAGGTATTGAATCTTCTGTCAACGGCCTGATCGATCATGCTCATTCAAGAAACTTGGAAGTCCTGCTTGAAGTCAATAACATTGAGGAGTATGAGATAGCCATCAATAGCGAAGCAGACATAATCGGTATCAATAACAGAGATCTGGGGTCCCTCAAGCTCGACCTTGATACGACTCGAAGAATACTCTCTTCAGGGTTAAGATCACGAAAGCCGTTGATTAGCGAGAGCGGATTCTTGGAGAGGAGACAGATAGAAGAGATCGCCCAACTTGGGGTCAGGGCCTTCCTAGTTGGAACGTCGATCATGAAGTCAAAAGATATCACCGCAAAAGTACGTGAGCTTTCTGGAATTTCAACAGGAGAACGATAGTTTGACAGTTTCTTCCCAGCCAATTGATGGAAAGTATGGCGTCTATGGAGGTCAATTCATTCCTGAAACCCTGATGCCCGCCGTAAAAGAGCTAGAAAAGCAGTACCTTAGAATCTCGATGGATAAGAAATTCCAGCAAGATCTTCTCGAACTGCAAACACGGTACGCCGGCCGCCCTACCCCACTTTACTTTGCCAAGAATCTGACAGAAAGTTATGGCGGCGCTAGGATTTACTTCAAGAGAGAGGATCTGCTTCATGGAGGAGCGCACAAGATCAATAATACGCTTGGTCAGGCCCTACTAGCCAAGAGCATGGGTAAAAAGAGAATTATTGCCGAAACTGGGGCTGGACAGCACGGGGTTGCCACTGCGATGGTGTGTGCTCTCCTTGGACTTAGTGCCGAGGTAT
>JACZWF010000170.1 GCA_022572285.1 Nitrososphaerota archaeon
AGCTCTTTGATACGCTCATCTACAAAAGCTATCGCGTCTTCAGGATCCTTTTCTATTGTGATGCCGGCTCCGATGCCAACAACCAGCTTCTTTGGTCTTGCAATGGAAGATTGCACCGAGAGGCCTCCTCCTAGAGGGATAAGAAAATCATTCATATCAGAGGATGTAACAGATCGAACGGCTTCTATCGAAGCTCTCGCTTCAGCCGCAGCCCTTACGGAGAGAGATTCCCTATTGCCAATTTCAGTCAGATAAGACTCTATCATTCTGAGCTGACTCACCATTGCTTGCAGCCTCTCGTCCGAGCTCAAGGAATCCCTTCCTCTAGAAATGCGCCGTGTTCCCATTTAAATGAGTCTATCGTATCGTGTAACTGAAACTATCATTGCATAGCTCTACTCAGTATCATTAGTTCTGGGCCGCTGGTAAGACTCCCGACCATCATATTCTTGGAATTGAGGACAGCTCCACACGAAACTAGGGGGACTCCTCGATTAACAGTGGCAGGCTCCACCTCAACCTTTAGAATATCTTTTATCTCCTCTACTTGTTCCTCCGTCGCTCCGGGATGTACAATTGCACCGGCGTTAGAAGCTGTTATGACGGACCCAACTTGGACGTATGATGCAACTTCCATTATCTTGACAGGAACGTTAAGAACTTCTGATATTTCTAGGATCGCTTCCTTCCCAAGGATATTTGACACAACCGCACCCTTATCATTAGCCGCCACAAGGTTCCCGACAGAGGTGTACTGTGAGTTTAATCTCTCTACCCTCAAACCAGTGGCCCTCTCAATCACATCTATCTCTGCATCTTCGGCCAGCTTGGAGATCAGGACACCTTTACCGTTCATAACTGACAGCGGCCCTAGTAGTCTTGAACCCGAGATTGAGATCACGGCTGTTTCTGCATCCATAAAGGTCCCGAGTTTCTTTGCTTTGGACGAAGAAATCCCGGGTGGAATGAGTAGATGTTTATCGTTAGACCTTAGAAATATCCCGATGTTTGATGTCCGGTAAATGTCTAATACGTGTACAGCCATGTCAGATACGCCTTGGGTCAAGGTTCCGATAGAAGAGACCTTTTTTCATGATTTCCCGCCAATAGTAAATCACTAATTCTAGGTCTTATCAGTTATCTTATTTCCTTATCTCCTCTGGATATTTTGGATAAAAGTCCTCAAATACTTGTGCAGTGCATTACTTAGCGGTTCAAACATCCTGCCCTCACATCTTAATGGTCATATGATGGAGCTTCCGAGGAGGGTGTTCGTGGGTGATGGGATTCTAGATGGCCTGGGAGAGTTCATACTCGACCTGACATCTGAGGGATCCGCTCTCTTTGTAGCAGGCCCTCAAGTCAAGCGAAAACTGGGTTCCCGAGTCGAGGATTCTATGACGTCAGTGAGACTGGAAATCCATTGGTATATTACTGAATTATCCGACAAACAGGATGCCCTCCAGGTTGCCAAGATTGCCTCGAGTAAAGGGGTCTCGGTAGTTGTCGGGCTGGGCGGTGGGAACTCGGTAGATGTTGCCAAACTTGGGTCCTTTTATGGTGGCAAGCCCTTCGTCAGTGTCCCTACTAGTGCTTCCCATGATGGAATCTCAAGCCCTTTTGTTTCCATGAAGGGGTTGGAAAAGCCGTATTCGCTGGTGGCGCGACCGCCCATTGGGATCTTTGCAGATATTGATGTCATAGCAAATGCCCCTCGCAGGCTCCTCGCAAGTGGGTGTGGAGACCTCATTGCGAAGATTACTGCGGTTAAAGACTGGGAACTTGCCAGAGATGAGGTGAGTGAATATTTCGGCAAATATGCGGCAAATCTGGCATTAATGAGTGCAGAAATATTGTTGGATGGTTCTTTCAACTTGGAGGGTAGGAGGAGTAAAGAAGGGGTACGAGAGCTGGTAGAGGCACTAGTAAGTACTGGAGTAGCCGCCGGCATCGCCGGGAGCAGCCGACCTTGTAGTGGTTCAGAGCACCTCGTTACCCATGCGCTAGACCAGATTGCTCCCGGCAAAGGCCTGCACGGCGAAAAGTGCGGTGTTTCGACTATACTTATGGCAAAGCTGCATGGTCTGGATTGGAAGGCTATCGCAAGGGCACTACAATCAGTTAAATGTCCCACCACTTACTCTGAATTAGGAATTCCTAGAGATCAAGTAGCGAAAGCCATACTGCTAGCTCCATCAATCCGCGAGGAGAGGTACACTATCTTAACTAGAGAAAAACTCACCTTCGAAGACGCTATACGGCTGTTAGATGATGCAGGAGTTGCTTAGCGTTTCTCAGAATCAGTCCTCGTTTGGGTCCCTTGAGTCCCTTCTTCTTTTTCGATCTCATCTGTCCCCCGAGTTTCCGAGTCGGTAGCTCTGTCACCTGTTTCATCCTTGGTTTGATTTGATTTGTCCTGAGAACTACTCTCTGTAATCACTGTCTCTACCTTAGCCTCTACATCCTCAGAGGTTTCTTCAGCTTCTTTCTTTTCCATTTTCTGTTTTACCATTTAGAGTTTAACATAGCCCTCAAATAATTTAAGTATCTCTTCAACATCAGTTATACTCTTTTCTAGACAATCCTTCTTAAATCTTAGATATAATTCTAAATATTCTTTAGCTTCCATCTTTCTTCAATTCTCCCTTTAATTTTTTATCTTTAAGTTCCCACTCTATTTCATCCTTTGTGGTTATTTTCAATTCATCAACAAATTTTTTAATTGTCAAAAGCAGTTTTGGCACGCGTTGTACTTCATCTAATACAACGTGAGGAGCTAGACCTTCTACAAACGCGCCGGGATCGGATTGTGCCGCCGATAAAGTGGTCGGATCATCAAATGTAAAATATTGAGCTTTGAAAACACCGTCTTTAATGAGCTGTTTGCAGAAGGTGCTCTTTCCTGTTTGCCGCGCACCGTTAATCACAACAACCGAAGTATCTTGCAACGCACTTATGATTGAATCTTGAATCTGACGTTTATACATACAGATATACTACACGGAATATGGGTGATATTCAACCACAAAGTGGGTAAATATTACCCACTGAGTGGGCAAATATCTTAAGAAGCCCCCGTTATAACAGCCAACGTCCAGGACACAAAGCCTATTCGTACTCTCGAGAATACTCAGGAGTTTCAACTTCTCATCCATTTGTCGCAGGTAGATATCAAAAATCCATGAATCTGCCTGAAACGGAATGTCATAGAGAAAGTCAAGAGTTGCCTTGGTGGGCACACACAGCTGAAAACTCAGGTTGCATGAGTGGCACTTTGCAAGTTGCCTCTCATTCAACACGGACTTGTCGAGACGGACCATGCCGCGAGGCAGCTGATGCAAGCGTTGAAAGGTGGGTGATCCCAAATACCGAAATGACTTTCCCAAGCACAGTGGGCAAACATCGCGAAACTGGAAATGTTCTGGACCAAGTACGATCAGATATGAGCCCGTCTTTGCCACTATGGAACCCGCAAACGATAAGATATTGTTGCCAGCACAGGCTGGATTACAGAT
>JACZWF010000171.1 GCA_022572285.1 Nitrososphaerota archaeon
TAGAATTGAGTAGGACGGGTGTGCCACTTGATGAGAGCAGTTGGAGCACTACCGAACGGTGAGACCCGACATCAGCCCTAAGAACGGGTGGACTCAGAAATATTCCTATACTACTCGCGATAGTATCCGGTTCAAGAACGTCAACTGTAGCTGCTCCAGTTGAGAATCCAGAGGCTAGAGCGGTAATCGTTGCGGTACCGGTCAGAGTTATAGTTTCGTTACCAATTTGGACTGTAGGAGCAGATGCGAAGATCGCAGTTGCATAGGACTCCCCTGCCCGGATCAAGATTCTCTCATCAAGAGATCCAATTGCTGAGTTCGAGGAGAATAAAGAGATCTCAAGATCAGAGGGAGCAATAGCCGGGACTCCAGAAGGATCCTGTAACTGGACTACTATAATACTCTCCTCGCCATCTACTAGGATCCTCGGAGGGCTAGCAAATACAGCAAGTGTAGATGGTACGGGGCCAGAAACCTGCATAACCCTTGAGCCTGTAGCATAGCCTGAAGCTGATGCCGTGATACGAGTATTTCCTGCAAGGAAGCTTCCAAAGAACCTACCTCTTCCAAATGTATCACCTGCTGTAATGAGAATTTCGTTATCCACACGTCCTACACTGATATCAGAAGATGAAAGAGAGATTAGAACGTCGTCTGCAGCCCTAGCCGGTGATCCCCTAGCGTCTATCAGTTGGACAATTACCGAACTAACAGTCCCTTCGTCAGGGAGAAGTCTCTCAGGTGCCAGGTGGACATTTAGCCTCGCAGGGGTCCCCGCAGCTCTCAACGTCGAGACCTCACTTGATCTCGAGATGAAACCTTCCGCAGACGCGGTGATTGTGGTCAAACCTTCGCTCAAAGTAGAGCGGAATTCGGCCAAAGCATAGGATTCTCCCGCTGGAATTATCACAAAATCACTAATTCTTCCTACAGCTGTCCGAGAAGACGTTAACGAGACTCGAAGATCTTCATCTACTATTTGTGGTTGGCCTTGAACATCATGAATCGAGACTACTATCGATTCATATGCTCTACCGTCTGCTGGGAGAGCCGGCGGTACTGCCTGAACCATGAGTGACGGCCTACCAGCCTGAGCTGTGACAGGAGGAACTTCCAATATCGTAAATGTAGGCGCTAAAAAGAAAGTAACTAACACCAAGACTAGAGTTAACGACTTCAAACTATTCCACCCTCAAACATTAAACTCAATACTACTACAGTAAGAGTGGCAATTCCTGCCATCGCTCCGGCATGCTTGAATCCGCCGGAAAGGCTGCCTTCTCCCATTTTTCCTGCAACGAAGCCCATTACCCATGACTGAAAGATGGCTCCACTGTAGAATGTCGTCTTGATTATATCTACATCTTTAACACCTGCCAAACCGGGTGCCTGAACTTCGGCTCCTGCACCCTGAACTCCCGAGACTTCGACTGGGGTGGTTAGAAGGGTAATCATCATCACACTTGAGGCTACGACAATGATCGAGCCGATATATGGGATGAATATGTACGGCTTAAGTGCCGATTTTCGTTCCTTCTCTAACTCACTAAGTTTCTGTGTATAATCAGAGAGATTAGTAAACATCTTAACAGTTCCTCCTCCCACCTCAATGGCTTCAACTATTAGATATGCCACAGACTGCGCCATGAAGCTATGAACTCTTTGAGAAAAGTTCTGCATTACTTTTGGAAGTGAGACTCCCCATGATATTTGGGATGACATTTCAGCGACGTGCTTTGATAGTCTGCCGTAAGATCTCTCCGAAAGTTGCTCGATTGCTTTCTCTGGAGAAAGACCAGTTTTCCTGACCTCCGCAAGATCCAAAACGAAGGCAGGGATTCTTGACTCTATCCCATTCTTTTCGCGATTTACCCTTCCCGCGATAATAGCGGGAGCAACGACTGAGCCGACGAGGCCTATCCCCAATCTGTGGTAGAATTCCATCTGTATGGGAAGGAAAATTATTATGGGTAATATTACTAATGATAGTCCAAAAGCTACAAACGGTTTGTAGGAAGGGGGTTTCTCTCCACCCTGTAGTGCATGAGTTAAGTAAATGAACACACCTGAAATGGCAGGGACAAATACAACAGAGAATATCATGGAGTTTTGAACTGCATCATCGAGCGAACCAGATGATTGTAAGATTGCATCCATTGACATTAAGACGAATAGAGCTATTCCCATAATTACTGTGGCAGAGATGTACGATTCAGACAGCGTTCCTATTGAATCTACCATGGATTTAGCCCTGACTGTCCCATTGGCGAATATATCACGCAACTTGGAATCGATGAAACTCCCTATATCTCCTCCAGTCTTCACTACGGTTACGTAACCCCCAAAGAAATCAGCAAGTGACTTGTTCGGGTTGAGCTTCCCGATTTTTTCAAGTGCGGAAAGGGGATCATGCCCAAAGATATCTACATCAATCAGGACCTTCTTTGCCTCCTTCACCATTGAGGGGAATAGCTTCTCAGCTTTGCTAAGCCTTCGGAGAGTAATCAGAGGAGATATTCCTGTCGAAGCAAGTACACTCATTGCACTTATAACAAAGGGAAGTTCCTTTTCTGTTGCCGAAGACCTCGAGGATTGACTTATTTTTGGCCCAAGTAATCCCGCACCGAAAATCATTGGAGCGACCGGTATCAGGGAAAGAGAAACCAAAGATCCCGTTGTAACAAGATAGTATACACCCAAGAGACTGAATGGAACTCCGATCAAGGTTGCAAAAATAATAACAGACAGGAACGCTATGGGTGACATCGCTATATTTGATTTTGAGATCTCTCTTCCTAGATTTGGCATTCGATGCTCTAACCTAAGCGCTAGGGGTACCATTGTTCGGTAGATGGTGATTCTAAACCACTCCATCCTATCTACAGCCATAGTTCTTGTAGCTTGGCTGAAGAGAGGAACCACGATCGGATTTCGGATCTCTATTATTAACACTATTACGGAGGCGCCCACGAGCGACAACTTGGCAAGAAGCTCTACGATTCCATATGGAATGATGCCACCTGCTGAGAGACTTTGTGTTCCACCCAGTCCAAGGAGAGCGTCTACACTCACGGGCCATGGAAAGGTTAGAGTGACTAGGGTGGTCGCTAAGAGGAGAGAGGCAATGGCTCTTTCCTTCGTCATGGTAAGGTCGACTCGGCTCAAGTATAGCTACTCCGACTTCTCACTTATTGCATTAAGAACACTCACGGGATCGTGATGATATTGCTCAAAGACCACTGCTAGTTTCTTATGATCTCTTACTCCCTGTTCTTGGAGCCACTTTAAGATGGAAACTCTTTTTTCGAGTTCATCGACAAGCTCATCTACCTTCTTCCCTAGATCCTTCGCTAACCTCTTAATTTTGAAACTTGCGCGGAAACCATCCTTATTCAAGATATGAGTATCTGTATTTGGATTCCATTCGAACATCCTTATGTACTCACCGAATTTTACAACCTCATCTACGTACATCCTTATGTACTCACCGAATTTTACAACCTCATCTA
>JACZWF010000172.1 GCA_022572285.1 Nitrososphaerota archaeon
AGGACGAAGACGGATCTTTTAGCGGCCGTATAACCGTCCATTCCAGCAAAGTCTGGAAGCTCAAGACCGTAGTTTCTTATCACATCCATTTTGTAATCACTGAGGATTGGGAACGACGAGTTATTGGCATCTGCGAATCCCTTATTTGCGAAAGGCGAATCTACACTCACTCCAAGGATTTGACCTCCTAAACCGGCGAGCTTGGTTAAGTCGTCTCGGAATCTACATAGCTCACTTGTACAGGTACTGGTGAATGCCCCTGGGAAGAATGCTAATACTAAGTTCTTTCCCTTGAATTCTGAGAGTTTTCGATCCTTCAGGTCAGTGTCCTTTAAAGTGAATTCCGGTGCCGGAGAACCTACATCCACGGAAGTCATAAAGCTCTCATGCCGATGCAAGTTAATATCCTTAGCCATCCCCCTCTAAGGAAATCCCGTTCGAAAATATCCATAAATGTAAATGGTTAAATGAGTCAAAGCCGTTCTTTGTTCGATCTTGAATCGAGTTATACCAGTCATAGTTATTGTAGCATTGCTCGGACTTGCGGGGATTCTCTTTTTAACCAATCCCTTTGCCCCCCGAAGTCCGGCTGTAATCGATGAACCGATAGTGGATCAACCGGAGCCTGAAATTATAGCTGAACCGGAGCCAGAGGTAATACCTCCACCGGAGCCAGAGGTAATACCTCCACCGGAGCCAGAGGTAATACCTCCACCGGAGCCAGAGGTAATACCTCCACCGGAGCCAGAGGTAATACCTCCACCGGAGCCAGAGCCTATGCCAGAACCGGAGCCAGAACCTATCCCAGAGCCGGAACCTGCTGGCCCAGAGATTTTCGATGGCGAGGTCGAGATTGAAATACGATTTCAAGTATATCCGGATGAGATCTTTGTAACTAGAGGAACGACCGTCACCTGGCATATGATAGACAGGGAGGCGGGAGCTGGTGGTGACGTGAATTGGCACAATGTGGTTGAAACCAATGGGCTGTTCGAATCAAATCAGCTGTCGTTTGGCAATAGGTTCAGCTATACATTCAATGAACTTGGGGAATTTACCTACGCATGTGATCCCCATCCATGGATGGTTGGAAAGATAATAGTCGTGGCAGGGACAGTCCAAATGGGAGCGGATGTTCCAGAAGTCCTCGAGGGGAGAGTTGAAGTTCTGATAAACAATCAAGGGTTGTTTTCCTTTGTTCCGGACGAGATCACAATCAGGATTGGAACAATTGTGGTCTGGATTATGGGAGCTATAGACCCGCTCTATCCCGCACAGCACATTATTGTAAGCGATGATTCAAGTTTATTTGAGTCAATGCGCTTAGATGCTGCTGGCCAGACCTTTAGTTTTACCGCCGCCGAGGTGGGAACTATCCGATATCACTGTAGTATCCATCCCTTCATGACAGGGACTATCCGTGTAGTCGCCTAGACTCTAGGCGGTTACGATTATCTTCCCTATCATCCACGGATGGGGTTCGCATATGTAGCTGAATTCTCCTACTTCATTGAATGTATAGCTCCACGTTTCGTCTACTCTAATCAGGTTCTTAGAGTTGAACTCACCGCCATCGGCGGCGACGTTATGGAATCCTGCATCTCCTTGTGGGAAGTCGATTTCCCGCATCAACCAAGTGACTGTCGTGCCTTTCTTGATCTCGATCTCTGCTGGAGTGAATTCAAAGTTGAATATCCTTATGACGATGCCTTCCATTTCAACGGGCTCTGGATCAAGTATGGGTTCGGGATCAGGAATTGGCGCCGGATCAGGTGCTGGGTCAAGCATAGGCTCCTCTACTGGCGGTAGCTCAATCTGAAGTTCATCCAGTAGCCGAGGTAAGTCAGTACTACCCCGATCCTGGGGCTGAAGAAGAAAGAACGCACCTGCTACCCCAGCTATGATAAGAATCCCAATAATTAGTAGCCTGGTAGTGTTCATTATGCTTCCGATGAATCAGATGGATTTAACTTTTGGTCAATCTGTCAATTTCTCTCCTTGAGTGCGAAAGCAACGACAGCGGTCGTGGTGATAGTGACCAGAATTAACAAAATTACCATGCTCGTGTCTCCTTCTTGTCCAAAAGCACCGATGGCATTGATGGTGGCGTATAACAGCATACCCAGAGAGAGTAGAGAAAGCCTAGGTGCCCATCCCGATGTGGAATAAAATAGACCTGCACCTGCCGTTAGCAGCAGGATAGCCGCCGCAACTTCAGCTAAAATATGGAAGGTTAACTCGAATGGTCTCTCGAATGCCTGTGGGACCTCGCCAATAGTAAGATTGAAAATCCAAGTTGCTAAGATTGCGATTCCAACGAGGACTGAATAACTGGCAACAACCTGCCTACCAAGCTGCTGGCGCATAATAGCGATTACTGTCTGTGAGTAGGATACTTATTCTTACCCTCCCAAGCCTGTCTCTTTTCCTGGTACTCGGATCTCTTCATTATGAATCGGGCGGGAGTTCCTGCTACAACAGTATTTGCTGGAACATCTCTAGTCACAACTGCCCCCATCGCAACCACGCTTCTTCGTCCGACTCGAATTCCCGCTTTCACAACTGCCCGTGCACCGATGATGGCATAGTCTCCAACTCTCACACCCTCTAATCTAGCACTCTTTGGGTATGGGTCATTTGTCAGGGTTGCGGAGGGACCAATGAATGCATCCTTTCCTATTCTGCACTTTGGAGCAACGTAAGCAAGACCCTCAATTCTTGTCCCGGATCCTACTCTTACATCATAATCAATATGAGACAAGGACCCAAGGATGACTTTATCTCCAATCTTTGTATCATTTCCTATGTAAACAAAGTTCCATATCTTGACATCCTTTCCTAATCGTACATTAGTTCCAATTGAGGTGAATGTCCCGATTTGTTTCCTTGCTATATCCACTGTTCAATCATTCCGAAGATTTGAGCTTGAAAGGTCTCCCGTCGTCGACCACCTCTGGAGGTAGCTTATCTCTCCAGACTTTCAAGAATTCGAGCTCACGTTTCTCGGTTCGCAGATCATCCGGGAGCATTGATGGGATTCCTTCCATGATTGGATAGAACCTCCCGCATTCTGAACAAAGTAAAAGTCCTGATAGGATTTCTTCCTTATCCGTTTCAAACTCTTTGAGCTCAAGGGGGTGATGCTTGTCGATTGGGCATGCCAGAATCTTGAGTAATCTATGCTTCATCGCTCTTAGCTAAATTTGAAGATATATAGGCACTCCCTCGTGTGCTGAGGCGATAGCAGCTTCAGCGATCTTTGTCGTATTCACACCATCCTTAACAGAGACTACCGTTGGTTCCCCAGAACCTACGGATCTTAAGAAGCTCTTGAGCTCTAAGCTCAGTGGTTCCTCCCAAGGCCTCTTAGGAATAGTAACCGTCGAACCATCGTCAATTCTGATTTCTTGTGTTAAGTAATCTCCTGAGATGCTTCCTTTGGTACATGTTACTGCGACCTCTCTTATTTTTCTGGGAGTTACCCAATTTGAGAC
>JACZWF010000173.1 GCA_022572285.1 Nitrososphaerota archaeon
TGTGACGAGCTCCGTCTGCTGGTCTGAAGCATGAGTGCCAGCAATTCGCTTGCGTAGTCCCCCAAGTTCGTCAAGATTCCCACATCGGTGAAGCATTAAGGGAGGACCTATGCAATTCGATGTTCTGATGGCAAAGAATGGTCTAAAGGGTAAGAACGTCGGGATACTTCGGTCCATGGACCAAAGTAGTCAGTTGGCCGAAGCCATTAAGCGATACGGTGGATTCCCGATCTTCGCACCTTCTATCGAGATTACTCTTGATTATGACGTTCAGGAGATGGAAAGGACATTCCGCGACCTTTCTAACGGATCAATAGATTATCTTATTTTCACCAGCAGTAATGGCGTTAGGTCATTCTATCAAATAGCAGCGGCGCGGGGTAGGGATCCAGGCATCGGAGATAATCTCAAAATTATCGCTGTAGGTCCTCGGACCTCCGACGCTCTGGCTCGTCATGGAGTCCGCAATGTGGTTATTCCAAAAATGTATAACAGTAGTGGAATCCTTGATTTGTTAAGGAATTTAGAGATCAAAGGAAAGAGGATCGCATTGCTTCGTGGTTCGAGATCCGATGAGATTCTTCCATCCCGCTTAGAAGCACGGGGAGCCCTGGTGGATTCCGTTGTAGTCTATCGAACAAAGCTTAGCAATTCGAAACAATTGCGTGAACTGATTGAACTGATAACATTAGGACGGATAGACATAATTCTTTTTACAAGTCCATCCACTGTCAAAAGCTTGCTAAGCTCAGCTTCAAGACTTGGTTTCGATTCGAGAATCTTAGATAAAGTAATTGTGGCTGCAATTGGTCCTGTTACCGGAAATTATCTGAGAGAAAAAGGAGTTCCGGTTATGGTAGAATCTAATACCTTCGAAATTTATGGACTTTTAGAATCTCTTGCACGCTACCTTGAAAGCTGAGCTTGGATTAAAACGGCGAAGGAGCTTTTGCTCGATCTGATCGAACAATTCTAGGGACATTCGAAAATTCCGGAACAGTGTTCCTTATCCTTACGCTAGATGTATGGTTATGCATGAGCTTGATAGCAGGGAGGAATGTCCCCAACCGGACGATTAAGCTTTCGTTCTTTTCTGTTATCCTAGCTGCGACTATGATGTCGACTGCCATACCCTACTTGCAGCTAATCATAATCGGCGTCTCAGCATTCCTACTAAGCCGTACCTACTTTGGTATGGTCTTAGGGATATCTTTACTTGAGGGGATCTTAACCGGCCAAGTACAGACGATCTTCAAGTTTGTAGGCATCTGGATGGAAATGACTCCCCCATCTGACCATTTGGGACTTGCCACTCTCTTTGGGGTAGGTTTCCTGTATTTCTGGCTCGTACCACTAGCCATAGGAAAACGCTTCCATCGGATGCTGAGGAAACGCACGAACATGCTGATCAGATCCTAAGGATCAAGGTCCATTCCTCAACTTGGGTCTAATGAGAATCATCGCAAACTGTCTATAGGTATATTTGTCGCAAAGTTCATTCGTACTTCAAGTGTAACTCTGGTTCTTGGTGAGACAAGCGTTTGACCGGTGACGGAGGAGCGCCGGAGAAATCAAGAATCTTTGGAATATTCAACCATCCAATTCGCGGTAAGATTGTAGAGCTCCTCGCGGAGAAGGGCCCTCTGACATATACAGACCTCAGGAGGGAGATGGGGCTAGGAGTAGGAACCTTGTACTATCACCTTTCAATCCTGGGAGATCTAGTAAGTCAGGGCAGAGACAAGAGATACTCTCTTTCCGACTTGGGGATGGCTTCAAACAGGTTCCTAAAATCCGGATCAGATAATGTAGAATCCAGCAAGATCGAAGATTCCAAGCTTACGCCTCTACTAACTCTCTCCTCGGGACTCCCGCTCATCAGGATCCTTAACGACAGACCTTCTTTGCACCTGATCTGGGCTGCTGCAATTGTGGTCGTGGGTGGAATCTCATCCGGTCTTGCCGGTTTGACTCCTAGACTCTTTTTCTTCTTAGAGGGAAACCCGAATCCCCTTGGTAGCTTTGTGACCTTTGTGTTTGGGTGGATCTCACTCTTTGCCATTCTGGGAGTTGGAACTAGATTCGGGTTCAACACAAAAGGCGGCGATCTTAGCTTGTTGGCAGGAACAGCCTTTTCTTTTGCACCTATGACGCTTTTTAGTCTAATCTGGCTTGGAGACGTCTCTTTTGGCTTCGGGATAACTAGTATCATCAATGGATGGGCTGCTAGGATACTATTCTTCATTCTTCAGGCTTGGAGCCTATCGATTCTGGTGTCAGTGATCAAAATATCCAAGAATCTTCAGACATCTCGAGCGGTCTTGCTGGTCTTGGCTATCGCGTACATCAACGCAACTCTGCTTCTGGTCGGGTAATTTAGCGAGAATGATTAACGAGTTTGGTGACTTCGAGAAAACCGGAATAGGGTTCCTAATAATATCACTTTACGTAGATAGAACCATGAAGACTGGATTTCGGAAACGCCTAGGCGATTTGATAAGGAGAGGGATTAGGCCTAGAATTCAAAAAGATCGGGATGGCGAAGCTTCTTGAGTACCATCACCGTGAAATGGATGGCGTTCATCGCGATCGCACTCCTCATTCTTGGCACTTTCTCCCCGGTTTTACAAGTTCGTGCTCAAGCAGATGACCGTAGGCGAGACGGAGATAGGAACGAAGCCTCGGAACCGGTCCTAACTGAGGAAGAAGCAATACTTCTAGCACTTGAATTTCTAAGGGCGGAGATTGGTAATAATGAGTTTGTGGTCGAGAAAGTTCAAGTTGATGATGGGGATTATGAGCTTAGGATTTCTGATTCAGAGGGTAGGTATGAGATTACATTGGATGGGAAGACTGGTGAGATTCTTGACTTTGAAGTAAAAACGGACGATGATGATGAAGATGCGGATGAAGAGGAAGAGGAAGCCAATGCCCCTAGCATCACCACGCCAATCATAAGTGAAGATGATGCGATTTCTGCGGCGGTTGAAGCATTACCTGGGACGTTTGAAGAAGGAGTTGATATTATTGAAAGGATACAACTCAATGATGATGGTAATTACAAGCTCCGAATACTCCATCAAGGCATTGAGTATGACATCCTCATCGATGGAGAGAATGCCGAAGTCCTAGAGTTTAGGATTCGAAGTGGAAATGGCCCTGACAATGAAAAAGTAGAAAATGTGGATCCTTCGCCCTTAATTCAAGCCAATGATGCGATAGAAAGTGCTCTGGCCTATCTAGTGGGGATCGATCCTAGTAAGGACTATGAGGTTGACAGCATTAAAGTAGACAACGGTAACTATCAAATCAAACTAACGGACGGGGAGCAAAAGTACGAGATATTGATAGATGGTCAAAATGCCAAAGTCTTAGAATTTGAGGTAAAAGGACAAGATGATGAGGAAGAGGAGGATGAAGACAGTGATAGAGTAGATGAACTGCTTGTAACATTGGGTCTACAAGAGGCCATACAGATCGCTCTTGA
>JACZWF010000174.1 GCA_022572285.1 Nitrososphaerota archaeon
AGAGCAGATCCGAAAAGTAAGAGACAGTATCCAGGATATCGAAAAAAGAATTAGCGGCGACACGGATGTGGCCAACACTTTGGAGCTCCTGTCAAAGATTTCCATTGATTTTGGAGCGATCGCCAAGCTTAGAAGGTTCATGATCGGGTTGGCGATCGTTGAGACCAAGGACATCCGCGAGATACAGAAGAGCCTTCCGTTGGCACTGATTCGTGATGCTGAGCTTATCCCATCTCGGAGTATTTTGGTAATAGCGACTCAGAAAGCCAACTATGAATTGGTGGACAAAGTTCTAAGAAGTTTCGAGATCGAGTTCTTCTCAATCCCCACGGATCTTCCACAGAATCCAGCGGAAGCCTTCAGGATAGTCTCGACCCGTCTGGACTTGAGCAGGCGCGACCTCGAAGCGACACGACAGAGATACATGGAGATGGTTTCCCAAAATTCGACGAGGTTGCTTTCTCTCTATGAAGCAGCAAGCCTATCATTCTCTTCGATGGAGACCATTAAGAGGACAGGAAATCTGTCTCGCTTCGCTATAATTTCTGGATATATTCCGACTGAGCTGGCGGGCGAGTTTGCTAAAAGGTTCGAACGTTGGATTGTTGTCACAGAACCAGTAAACCCTCGGAATTATCATCAGGACGAGAGCTCGTCAGTTCCTACCTTGTTGAAGAACCCCGGGGGCGTATCGACATTTGAGGGAATTTCCCTGCTTCAAGGACCGCCTAGATATGGAGAGACCGATCCGACCCCCGTGATTAGTTTCGCGTTCCCACTGTTTTTTGGAATGATGTTTGGAGATGTCGGCCACGGGATAGTTCTATCACTATTTGGTCTACTCCTGATATATCGGAGGGCGCCCTCACTCGTCCGTTGGGGTCAACTCCTTTTTCTTGCTGGAATTTCAGCTACAATCTTCGGTCTAATCATCGGTGAAGCTTTCGGATTGGAGATGGCAACATTTGTTCCGGGATTCGGCCAGCCATTAGTAGAGTTCGTCGAGAGAGTTCACGAGATCCCATCGATTAATGTCGCTTCACTCAAACTATTCCTCAAGATCTCAATCCTTTTTGGAATCGGTCATCTCTTCATTGGTAACTTCATCAAGATAGTCAACGATCTAAGAAGTAGAGAATATGGTGAGCTAATGACAGAAGACATTCCTCACAATATCATGTATTCGGGTTTTGTCCTATTCATCTTTGCGTTCTTGGGTACGGGCTTTGATGTCAATCAGCTATTCGTGTCCCTGGCTCCAACACCACTTTTCTTTTTCTGGAGAACAATTCCTGTAGCAACCGTTTCTCTATTGGCAACTCTCCTATTGGTTGGAGGCCTGATCGCTTTCATTTTGGGAAGACCCATACTTATCGCGACGGGCAGAGTCCCCAAAGAGAGTATAGCGATGGCGATGCTGATGGGTGTTATTAATGGAGCAATAGAAAAGATTGCCGGGTTCTTGTCAAACACTCTTAGTTACACAAGGCTGGCAATCCTGCTAACGGTTCATACATCGCTTTTGATAGTCGTCAATCTCCTCTGAGGATTGCCACTTGTCTTGGCAATTCCTCTTGTCATTGTCTTTAACATACTTGTAATAATGATGGAAGGCATGATAGTATACATCCAGGATATCAGGTTGCATCTCTATGAATGGTTTACAAAATTCTATTCAGGGACGGGCATAGAGTTTAGGAATATGTTCCCTAGAACAATCCGTGCACAACTTGTATGGAGAGAAAAGGAAATCACTTCTTTGGCATAATGAGTTTTGACTGAATATCTCCTGGTTTGATATTCTGCTCAACTCCAAAAGCAATTGACGCTATGGTCGTCGCTTCGAGCTCTTTGAGCCTCGTTAAAGCAAAAGGTAGACCGCTAGAGAAAACATCCCA
The DNA here is from genome assembly GCA_022572285.1 of Nitrososphaerota archaeon. Classification (GTDB taxonomy): domain Archaea; phylum Thermoproteota; class Nitrososphaeria; order Nitrososphaerales; family UBA57; genus B1T1B5. Next base: position 1,899 of record JACZWF010000174.1, read on the forward strand.
GAGGAATGGATGAGAGGCGATCTCGTACATACGAATCTTGAATGAGTGCTCAAGTGCTCCAATCAAGGCTTGACTACTGCCTTCCGAGGGAAGAATCTTTTTGTAGGGAGTATTCTCTAAGTAGTGTGCGGCGGAGGGTATGCTCTCGGCGTTTGCCATCTTGATGAGACTTTCCAAGGAAATCTCGTATGTAGGCTCTATGATTAGAGATTTTGTCTCATTGAATGACATCTGCCATGACTTTGCTCTAAGTACCGATAATATATTATGTGAGTCGACATCGAGAGAGATGAGCTCGCCTAGCTGTACAACACTACTCCCAAACGGATATCCGGATCTTCTGAGCTTCCAGAAGACTGCAGAAAGATTGGTGTAATAAGCCTTGTCAAGATAAAGGTCGAATACTCCTGGCCTCTTATTGTTATGATATGCTGAAATTGCCAGGTTTACATCGTCTGTAAACTCGTTCTTGCCAAGCTGGGCAGCCACGTCGTCGAGACCCTCGGCAACAAGAGCGCGATTTATCAGATCACGCCTTCCGATAAGCTGTTCGGGATAGAGATGTACATGTCGCCTGATGTCCTCGAAGGACTTTCCCAGTACCTTTCCTTTTAGAATAATTTTGAGGTTTGAAGACACATAATGCAAGAAAGCGGCAGAAAGCAGTGGCGCAAGCGGGGAGACCCTCATCAGATCGAAATGTACTTTTGCGACGTGCTCCCTGGCCGCGCGTTCGATTCGGCTTGAAGAGAGAGGCTTCTCAATCCGTGATACTGCGTCATCGTAAGCGGTCGCCTTCAGCCGTAGAACTAATTCTTCCAGATCTCTGGCTTCTGTAAGGTTTTCAATTGCGGCCCTAGATAGGATGGTCCCTTTGGCCGCGTAGGATTTCGTCGACGCGTAGACAGTATCCGAGATGAGGTTTTGGGGGGGCACACGGAGCTACTCACTGAGAAGAGCCTTCCGAACTGAGTTTACCGCACTATTGAATTGGGAGTCAATTTTCTTTCTCAACGCCCGGACATCATTTTCTGCTTTAGAAATAGACTTCTCTGCTTTCTTCTCATTTTCTTTGACAGCGAGCCCCACTTTCTGTTCCATCTCTTTGCTGGCATCCCGAATAAGTTTCTCCCTCAATAGGGGGGCCTCTTTCCTCGCCATTGAGATCATTTCCTGCCTCGCGTCACTCGCTTGGAGCTTGATGGAATCGAGCTCTTTCTCCATGTCAGAGAGCGATGTAATGACAACTTCAATCTTTAACGAACCAGACACTGTATAGCCTGCGTGAGGCTACGATAATTAAGCATTTAGCAATAACAGACACGAAATTAGGATGAGAGCTTCAGGATAGCCTGCGCAAGATCTCCGCTCGACTCCTCGAGAGCAACCTTCGCTCGTTCACTCGAGACATGGGCCTGTTGAGCTACTAGGAGGACATCATCCTCCTTGTATTTTGGCTTTTCCCGAATAACCTCTTCTACATCCTCTCCCATTACCTGATAAATGTTGGCACCTTTACTCTTTAGCTGAGAGACAGTCGCCCTCTTGATGATCAAGTCCTTTGTAGCAGTTCTAATAAC
>JACZWF010000019.1 GCA_022572285.1 Nitrososphaerota archaeon
GGAGAGCCATTAAGGTTTATCTCGTGGTTCCCACCGTCTAGTGAAGATGATGGGTGTCGAAATCGTGAGCTCCGCTTTCGTCAATGAGGGGGTGATTCCAACTCAATTCACATGCGATGGGGAGGATTTTTCCCCCGACCTCGCTTGGCAAGGGGGCCCTGAGCAAGCAAGATCTTATGCCCTCATAGTCGATGATCCAGATGCACCAGTAGGAACATTTACCCACTGGGTAGCCTTCAATATCCCAGCCGAAACAAAAGGCCTACCAAGTGGAATCACTAAAGCGAAAGACCTGCCAAGGGGAGGTCAGCAGGGAACAAATGACTATGGTAGAATCGGCTACGGAGGGCCATGTCCTCCCCCGGGTAAACCACACCATTACGTCTTCCACCTCTACGCCTTAGACATACAACTAGACCTGAAGGCCGGCGCATCAAAAACTAATCTGTTGGGTAAGATGCAAGGACATATCCTCGCTGATGCGGAGATAATTGGTAAATACGGCAGGTAATTTCGCTCAGGGGCGACAAACTTTGACTCGCAATGCCGGTTGTAATTTGCTAAATCTCAATCACGTTATCAGCAAGCATGATCAATTCTTTTGAAAGTGTCTCACCGTCTTCCAAGGCGGTAATGAGGAACAACTTGCTATGGGTCATTCTTATTTTTGTAACTGTTGAATGGATGAACCGAAGGACGACGTCCCAATCCAGGTAAATTCTCAAAATGTCAATGGATTCGAAAATCCAAGCGTCGAATCGCTCTTTCTTGAGGAGACGACCGAGATCGATGCTTAAACCGGTTATGTTATTTGAAGAGCCTACGACCTGAGCACTTGGAGACGTTTCTAGTGGACGCTCTCTAGGAGTCGCATCCATAAAAAAAAATCTCTTACTATCAATTCCATTTCTGTGAAATTCCTCAACAAGCGTATGGTAGGGCTTGTTCATGGAAATGTAACATATCTTTCCAAACATCCGGCTGAGCTTTCTTGCCAGTTCGATACGCTGGGCATGATAATCCTCTTTAGGAAATACGACGAGAGAAATTTGAAATTCGTTACCACTAACAGTGTCGATGAAGTCAGCATTAATCTGTGAGCTCAACTCATGTTCGGAAATCCGGTATTATAGTTATTGATGTGCTAGTAACGCATGTGCGATCACATGTTCCAAATTGATCTGAAACCCGGATTTAACTATTATATCACTTGTATTCGCAGGTTGAGGCCTGCTGAGATCAGAGATCTATTTCTTCCCTTTCACTCTGTTTCTTAATATGATCGAGAGCGAATTCTGTTCCACCTCGACATGTGAATCAGCCTTCTCAAAGAAGGGAACAAAGGTTCCTGCAATCATTCTTGAAAAACTCGTGCCTAGACCATGACGCAATTGTAACTTAGTTTCCGTTCCGGCCTTGCTGATATTATAGTCGCCCAACTCGCCATATTTGCAAAAACCTTTCCAGCAACTGGATGTGAGAGTCAAAGGAAGAAGACATAAACCAAAATTCCGCCACCTCCTTCTTAACCGGAGGGGCATCCTGTGTCGTTATAGTATCTATCAGAAATTCAGTGATAGCTCCCAAGAGGCTCTTAATTGCCGCGGGAGCGATCCCTGATTTGAGAGAATAAACGACTCTCAGATAGAAGAACAACACCGTCAGAGAACCTTCATATTTCACCGGACCTTTTTGATTGGCGTGAGAGGACATGTTAACTATCATCTACTAAAGATAACCAAGATTGCCTCTTACGAATGTCAGGATTCTTGCCAGAGCACACTACTCCCGAAGGAATGTCGCGTCCTGAGACGCCGTTTTGGTCCTGTCCGAGAGACGGTCAGATCCTTAGGATAATGTGGAGAAACGTCTTCCATCCTGGCGAAACCTCGGGTCGCTGCGAACGGGGGCATTTATGGGTAATTGAGGATGAAGAAGGACGAGCCGCCCTCACAGAGGTATGAGTTCGAAAATCACTTCCAATTCTTATATGAAGTGACCTACGCATGGATGAGAATGACATCTTGGCGTATTCGCGCAGCTATTTTAGTAATAGGTTTTTACCTTATAGCGACGCCGAGTATTGTTCGCCCCTCAAGTTCGCGCGCGCGCTGAGAGTGCTATGACTTTGGAGAATGAAACACGGAAAACCTCTCTTTTGAAATTGGTTACTAAAGGAAGGAAGACGGGCAAGAACCATATGGTCGAGTTAATGCAATTTTCGGACGGAGACAAAATGATAGTCATTGCCTCAAAGGGAGGCAGTCCAACTCACCCCGATTGGTATCTAAATCTGGTCGCAAATCCCAACGTACAAGTCAAGATAGGCGAAGTGAATTCGTTAATGTACGCCTCTACTGCCACAGCGACAGATAAGAAAAGATTTTGGCCAAAAATTGTAGAGAAATTCCCGCTTTACGAGGAATTCCAATATAAGACTAGCAGGGATATTCCACTGGTAATTCTATCGCCTAAATAGAACATCTGAATCCGGACTCTTAGATTCTACAAGGTTGAAAGGATTGCGGTAAAGATCTATAGCCACTGTAGACCTCCCCCGGGGTATTTCCTGTACTAGTCCGATAAAGTTGGCACTCTTCGATACTACCTCCTCATAATCTCTTTTGCCGCCTGTCCTCTAGAATACACAGTAGAGTTCATTCCAACTTCACTTTCACCATTCTAGAACCAAGCAGGAAGATCTAGTACAATTTCCAGGTCCTGACCTTGGTGAAACGGTTAACCATGGCATTCCTACCATCATCTTGCTATCATCAGCACGTTACTAAAACCTAAATTTGTCGACGTACTAATTGCGCGCGCGCGCGCCTGATTCCGCGCTACGATCGTCATAGGAGTGATTTTTTGGATCATACGGGGTAAAATGCAGTTGAGGAAAATGTTTTTTTCTTGAACTCTAATAATTTCATGGCAGGAAATACTATTTTTTAAATATCAGGGAACGTGGTATCGACTGCATGGCAGACTCCATTGATAAATTCGCGAATCTAAAATCGCGATTTATCGTCGATGAGAACCTTTACAATGCTGAAAGATTGACTGGTGATGTAGAGAAGCTATTACAATATTGCAAGCTGACCACAAAAGGTCGAGTTATTATCACTGCGAAGGGTCTTACGGACAAGACGAGAATTGCAATCATAGTTTTCGCTAGATACTTGGCCCACAAGCTCGACAAAAGCATCTCAGACCTCGTTAGCACTGAGGAGATGGCAGCCCTTGGTGGGATTCAGAAATCATCGGTGCGAGGGAGAACCACTGACCTCGTCGATGGTGGTCTGATTGTGAGAGTAGAACAAGGACAATTTAGGGCTGTGGCAACCTCCATTGATGATTTCTTCGAGATGTTGTCGAGTCCGAAGGTGATATGAGTGGCAGCTAGTTTATTCCCCGCTTAATTTGACCGAGTGCAGAACTCTAATATTCTACTGATGTGCCCTATCTGAGGGTAAGAACGTGTCCAAAAAGGTGCGTTTAGGCGGACGTGTGGCTCTTGGACTTGGAGTCGGACTATTCATCGGAGCGGTCTTCGGCGCGTTGGCAATTCTAGTAATTGGTTCTATGCCACTTTTCGCTATTAGTGTCATAGGTGGGATGGTGATCGGTGGGTCAATCGGCATGGGGATAGAAATGATCGGGGTCAGGACACGCCAAGGCACTACATGACCACAGCACTCATCATCCATACAGATAAAACCGGTAAGCTGGGTCATTGTCGAAAATGGTCGCGCTTCTCCACGTATCCCATTAGACTCTCGCCTCCAAGGCGTGTGCTTACGGTTACATTTATGTCCCGGATCACCTGAAAGCCTCGGAAAGTAATCGCTGAATAAATCTCCACTAATGAAGCTCCGACCTCAAGTGCCTTCCACGCATCGATTCCGCTAAAGATTCCACCACAGGCAATGATGGGAAGATTAGGTACTTCATTGTGGACATCTTCGATTAGCTTAAGCGTGTATGACAATAAAGGAACGCCACTTTCCCCCGCCTCGTTCCTGAGGAAATTTCGTGACACCGTATTGTCTCTTGTACTGACTAGACGACTATTATTCAAAACAACCATATCACCTCCTAACTCATAAAACATCCTAATCGACTCAAGCTTATTCTTCACTTCTGATTCTGAAGGTGGAAGGCTCAAGTACGGGGAAACCTTCATGGATATTGGAGTCCCTGGGGCGTGGGTTTTGATAAGCTCCATGATTTTCCTCGTGAACGTAGGCGTCTCAAGTTCCTTGTTGTAAACAGTGCCCGGTGAGCTCCTGTTATCTTCAAAGACGTCGACGTAGTTGCGAGAAATATTAATGATCTCTTTGCAGGCGTCTAGGAATGCATCCTCAGTTTCTACATCATCTGCTCCAGTGAAACTAAGGAAGAGCGGTGAGCTTCCCGCTTTTCTCTCTCGGAAGGACTTGATCCTGTCTAGCACAAATTCGATACCCTTGCTCGGATAACCTTGCGCATTGATCAAGGCCTTTCTGGAATTATCTACTGCAAAGCGGATACTTCCATCACCTCTGGGATTCTGTGGGTTGCCAGGGCGTGGGTAACGAGAGACGGTACCTCCTGTCAGGAACCCAAAGACATGAGACATAGGGGCCAGAATTTCGCAATTCTTGTCAAAACCTGCTGCCAGGCCAACGGGCCCTCGAATCCTCAGGTTCGAGATTCTAAATGATAGCCTCTCTCCTGGGTCGAAAAGCTGAGCATGATCCTCGAAAAGAGGTTCTAGTTTAGAGATTCTTGCCTTTGCATGTTCGTGGATAACCTCTGGTTGGGAAAGGTCGTATGTGCTGCCATATTTAGCATAGAGGAATGAACGATAGAGACTGAAGAGCATCGGATTCAGACTTGCCTTAAGTGGATCAATCGGGAATTTCATCACGGCACCAATTCTGAAACAGGCATCAGTTACCAGGTAGACCGACTGATAAAAGACATCTGTTCGACTATCCCCTGTCAGCCCTTACCGATATCGTATTGTATAGATCATACATAACCTCTTTTCTATTTTGAATACTAGGAAGTGGTCTCCAGTAGCATACTAGGAGATGACATTATAGTCATCTCTAGGTTGTTATCCAGATCACATGCCAAGAGGGCGAGACTCCCGCGATTCTTCGCTCCATGGAGGAAATCGGGAGGGCAGGAAAAGAGGGGAAACTGGTCACTCAAGAGATGGATATGGTAGTGACATCCAGACCTGCAGCCAGCAGAAAATTTATTGCTATCGCCTGTATGGTAATCCATCGTAAATCAAGGAGAGGTCAATTTATGAAGGAAGAAATCCAAACCCCGATACAGACCTATCAGCGTAGCTTGAACGAAGCCAAGCTCCACTTGGTCAGCGCCGTATATGCCGATGACGCGATGTTCATCGGCCAGCCCTTCCCCAAGGCTACCGGGATTGAGAAGATCGTAGCCACGTACCCAAACGCCTTCTCCAAGCTTAACTTCGACGTGCAGTTTGATATCCAGGAAATCGAACCGAACGGCGACCTCAGGTTCATTCGCACCCAGTCCCATGGAACCATCGTACCAAAGGGAGAGAATTCTAAACGTAGCGAAGGGAACCGCGAGATCTTTGTTGTGAAGAAGATCAAGGTAAGCGGAAGTTCTACCGGTAAATCTTCAATGCCGAGCTCTGGCGGTCCATCTGCATTCTAGGTTGAAAGCAAAGGTGATAGCGTTAGAGGAGAGCACGTTTACCCACTCAACTCACCTTGTCAAAGTAAACAACCAGTCTTGCGTTATGAGAAGGTATGGATCAGGGACAGACTTTTTCATCCATAGGGATGTGGAGCAAGAAAATCAAAGGCGCCTGGAGAGCTTAGGCCTGGCGCCCAAGCTTCTAGGGATAAACAAGGAGGAGCGTGTCGAGTTTTTCGAATACATTCCCGGCAGAGCTGCCTCGAAAGCTGATTTCAGTGACCCGAGTACCTTAAGTAAAATCATCCGCGCCATAAAATCAATTCACTCATCGGAAGTCACTCTAGTCAGTCAGCTCAATCCATTTAGAACAATAGATAGATATGAAGGCGAGGCAAAAAGGCTAGACCCCTCGAGAATGAAGAATCGCAGCATCGAAAGGGTTCATCAAGAAGTCCGGGAGATCGAAAAGCGTATTGATCGATTTGAGAGACCAATAACTCTCTGTCATAATGATCTCAGTCCCGGAAACTTCATCATGACCCCTATAGGAACAGTGAGAATCATAGACTGGGAGTTTGCTGCGATGGGCGATCCATTGTTTGATCTGGCAAACTTCCTATCAACCCTCAGAGCTACATCAACGAATTACCTTGATGAAGCGTGGGAAAGGAAGGTACTCGATATGTATTTCGAGAAAAAGAGAGGTCGAGAAATAGTATATCTCTATGAGCTAGTCGCTCGATATCTCGGTGTCCTATGGGCCATCATCTTGGAGAAGAGATCCGACACTGACTTTGACTATTTCGGTTATTCAAATGCTCACATGAAAACCTGTTTGGAGCTGATGGAATCTGGTGCCAAGGACCTCTAGGACACGTTCTGAAAACTAGTCTAGGTGTATTCTAAGCCGGCATCGCGGAGGCCTTCTATTATTGTTGGTTCTAGGAGGGAAGGATCTCTCTCAGGAATCACTTTCAAGCTCTCTTCGAGATTTGTCAAGGCTTAGGTATTTATTGATGGTCTAGGCTAGCTCCAGATTGAGTGTGTTAGAACGCCCCATGAAGTGGACCATATTGACATGGTTCTGAATCTCGGTTCTAAATCTATGTTTGGTTGGAGTTGTTACAAATGAGACAATGGAAGAATCTTATCCATATTAGATCAAAGTCATTGAATTGGAACAGATATTCGGTAAGTACATCGGGGGAATATTCTTAATTATTGCTGGAATTGTTTCCTTGGCATATACCCCTACTCTAGCGGATCTCTCGATAATCCAGAAGGCACACTTACTACCAGTGCTTCTATCTTCCACAGTTTCTCCAATACTTGGATTGTGGTTACTGGGGTCAAGGACCTGGATATTTGAAAAAGGGCGATAGGATTACATGAAAGACGAGTCTGCATTTCAGAGCTTCGATATTGTCGATCTTGCCAGGACACAGAACTCTCAAATCAATCTGGTTTTATTCACCAAGGAAGAATATCAACAGCAACGAATAGTTTTAGCTAGGAAACTGAGTAACATGTTCAAAACCACCTGTTATGTTACCATTAACAAACCATACCATAAAATTCTAGACGAATTTCGAAAATACAACATTGATGGTGACAGGTTCTTCTTTTTGGACGCAAGCCCGAGAGAAGACGAGAGGCAGAGTTCAGCCCAGGCGGTCACAATAGGTTCCCCTAGTGATGTAACATCAATAGGAATAGAGCTTGGGCGTCTCCTCCGTGAAGAGAGATTTGATGCATGTTTAGTGGATTCCATAGATACTTTGGGGCTCTATCATGATTGGAATGTTGTTCTGAGGTTCTTGCATTCCATTGTATCAAAGTTCAGGATGGGCGACAACCTTCTCTTCTTACTGACATCGCAAGGAGATCCAGGATTATCGAAGGAAATCTTTATGCTGGTCGATGGAATACTGGAGCTATAACAAGATGGTTTCGGAAGGTTCTTGAACTAAGAAGAAAAGTCCTAGGAAATAAGAATATTAGCTGCAAAAATCTCCATGCGCATCATGGTTAGTCGGGTCATCTTAGCTACTGCTATTGGAGTTTTTGCAATCGCTATCGGTGGGCTGTATACTCTCCAGCTGGTCTCGACAAACGGAGGTGGCGCGCAGGGAATCACGAAGCTAACCTGGGAAAGAAATGGTGGATTCGCCGGAGTTACAGATGAACTCACTATAGATGTTGATGGATTCGTCTTATACGATTCGACAATTTTTGGGAGTTTTGAGCTCCTCCTTAATGCGGATGAAGTGGCCGGTCTTATGGCTAGTGCCGAAAGAGTCACCACCGGGAACGTGTACTCTGCCGAGGAAGGTATGGCAGATTTCTTCACATATCGCCTCACGATTCAAACCTTCTTGACCTCCGAACAGGTTGAGTGGGTTGATGAATGGGCCTCTGCTGAGACCTTGCCAGAGCAATTGATTGAGTTCCAGAATAAGATGGAGAGCATCGTTATGCGCGCGCGCGCGCTTACTAGAGACATTACGGCGAAATGATTATACTACAGTGGCGAGAAGGGGGTCAACATGAAGGCGATACTGCTTCTCTCCATTGTTTCAGCCACATCAGTGTATATTCTGATATTTGTGGGAGGGCTCGTTACTAGGGCTGGGCTCGGTCTCTCCGCTGGAATAGATTGGCCTATCCCAGCGCAGGGATTATTCCCTACCTCCGAGAACTTTCTGGAGTATTTTCACCGCGCATGGTCTGGTGTTGTCGGACTCTTCATAGTAGGGACAGCAATCTTCGCATGGAGGGGAAGAAGCGGAATAACTAGGATTGCATTGTTGATGTCATTAGCGACCCTTCTTCTTGTCGGAGCCCAAATTCTATTGGGATGGTTGGTTCTGCAGAGCTACCTGCACCCAGTGGTGGTAGCTGCCCATAACAATCTTGCCTCTGCTATCTTTGCAACATCAATCGCAACGGTGGTTCTATTCAGCATGCCCCAGAAAGGCCCATTGCAGCATGCTGTTGCTTCATAGGTACGTTAGAAATCACGTTCGGATTTTCTTTCTCCACGGCTATCCCGACCCCAGAGTTCTCAGAAGATTCCAACCTAAAAACCGCTCACTTTGCTATTGTCTCACGAAGCAATTGAGTTTATTTCAAAGGCTTTTCTACGCATGAAACAAGGCCCACACATCCCACAAGGTTTTTCGCCAGCCTCGTAACAACTCCAGGTTAGCTGCAGTGGCGCATTTATCATTAATCCAACTCGAACGATTTCATGTTTCATTAAATTCCCGACAGGCATTTCAATTAGGACCCGCCTCTGGACTTGCGTCGCGTGTGGTAAAACACGACTGAACTTGGAATTGAATACCATCTCATTATCGGGGTAAGCTCCTGCCTCTTCCAAGTTTATTCCAGTCGCAATCACGCCATACCCTGATGACTCAGCGATTGCTGTAGCAATTGAAAGAAATATCAAATTTCGGGCGGGAACCCACTCATGTGCAAATTCAGCTCCTGACCTCCCTTCTCCGATCGTAGAGATTTCGCGAGAGGTATCAAGAAGGGAAGAATGACCTATCTTCTTGAAGAGGTCTGTATCGAAGAAGATGATTCCAACTCCCAAGGCATTTGCTATATTCTTCGCAGCCTCATCCTCCTTAGCCTGTGCCCGATGATGGTATCTAACATGAAGAAGCGTGACATCATAACCCTTATCGATCATCATCTTGGCTGCAACCGTACTATCGAGGCCACCAGATGAGATTACGAGGGCTCTTTTATCCCTCTTAGGATTAGATTTCCATAAAGACACCTCCTCAAAATGTTTCTCTGTGTCAAGTCGAACTAGACTGTACGGAGATATTTCCCTGACAGGATTTGAATCGAAGATGTTTGTATTTCTGAAGTAATCATCCAGGCTCGAGAAAAAGAGCACTTCATTCTTTCTATCATACTCGATGAATAACGGCTTGTAGTTGCAGGCGAGGAAAAGATCAGTAGGTCGCCTTGAATCAACTATCCCCAATGCATAGCTTCCAACCAATTTCTCGAGAAGGATCTGTTTGAGATTTTGGACGGAACCGTCCCAACAACTCTCAAGCAACGGAGGAATTACGGCACTGTCGATTTTACTGCTGGGATCAAGGCGGTACTCCGCTGCCAGTTCCAAATCGTTAGCCACGACTCCATTATGAGTGATCACGATATTATCACCAAACGGCTGGATATCCCGCTCAGTCTTTTCTGAAATATATTCTGGGGTGGGCTCTGCTCGATTATTATTAATTACAATCGTAGTTGATGGCGAGAAGTGGCCATCCCACTCATCGATAGACGAGCTTGGCTTACCCAAGCGCTTGAATACATTTGGCTCTTTGCCTTCAAAAAATGTTACAATGCCATAGGAGTCTCGCCCACGATCTTCTCCTGCAGTAATCAAGGATCTCAGTTTACTCTCTATTTTGAGAAGGCTCTCCTGAGTTCTTTCGCATCTGAACAGCAAACATCCATTAATGCTACACATGGGTGACTTCACTATGTCCTTCGCTTGTCTCCGAACAGTGTTATCTGAAGACGAGGGCCGAACCTGAATCCCTTTTTCTTACATATCTCAACTATCCAGCGACTTCGCTGCGTCAAAGTTTCTGGGTCTGTCCCTTCTGGCATCAGTATTATTCGATTACGAGGCAGGTCAAACGTGGTTATCACCTCTTCAAGTTCTTTCAAATCGTCCTGATTACAGATTACAAACTTGAACCAGGTCTTACCCGATGAGGCCAATGCTTGGAGAGAATTGTATCTCAATCGTGAGCCGACAAGGACACCACTGTTGGAGAGTTTGGGTGAGGCATTGAATTGGTCGATGGTTGTAAGGAGATTAGGTAATGGGGTGATTGAAGCATTAGTTTCGACCTCAATGAAAAAGGAATCCGCCTTTAGAGCCTCTAATATTGGACTTAGCTCGGCCTGATGAATCAGAGGCTCCCCTCCCGTGACTACGAGATGTTTTGAACCGTATCTCTTTATTTCGGTAATAATCTCTTCTTGCGTGAGAGAATCATAGTTGATCCCTTCGATGGCATTATCTTGGTTCTGCCAAGTATACTTGGTATCGCACCATCCGCATGTCAGATTGCAAAGAAAGGTGCGGAGGAAGACAGCAGGTACTCCAGCATGGATACCTTCTCCCTGTATAGAGTAAAAAATCTCACTAATAGGGATAGTTCTCCGTAGCCCTTGATTAAGTACTCTCTGCATCTTCTCCTCCAACTCCGGGGTTTCTTGAAGGCGGAACGGGTGGAGGTCCACTCACCCACCTAGGATGAGATTGTCTGATAAGAGATATAAGAAGATTTGGGACTCTCGGAGCGCCCTACGATCTCATGGGGAGCTAATCCTAATCGTCTTGATCACAATCCGGTCAATCGGATTATCATTCCCGTCTGTGGGTGCGTTAACAATCCTATCGACTACATCCATCCCCTCAATAACCTCGCCAAACACGGAATACTGTCCATCCAAGAACAAAGAGTCTGAGACTACAATAAAGAATTGCGAGCCTGCAGTGTCGGGACCTGAGGGACTCCTAGCCATTGAGAGAATTCCTCGTCTGTGTGGAGTATTGCTAAATTCTGCCTTTACGCTATATCCTGGTCCTCCCTGCCCATCATTACTCCTGTCTTCGTCCTTCGTATTGGGGTCGCCACCTTGAATCATGAATCCGGGGATAACTCGATGGAAGGTTGTCCCGTCGTAGAAGCCTTCTCTGGCGAGCTTGATGAAGTTCTCAACATGTCCAGGAGCCATTTGCGGGAAGAGTCTCAGAACAATGTTACCAAAGTCCGTCTCGATAGTTGCTAACACTTCAAGCTGGCCAGGTTCCGGTTGATTAACCTCTTCAGCCTGATTTTCAGCCTCTGGGATTGGAGCAACCGGAACCAGTGGATCCTCTGCATTTCTCATCGAGACAGGATTTATTAGGAAAATGGCCGCTACTCCGATCGCAGCTACAACACCGATTCCTATTATTGCGGCCAGGATCGCAGGCTTCATTGCATTCACTTTGGTATCATACATATCATATATGGTTTATGACAATTCCGGATGGAAAGATCGTTCTTTAGCTGAATGCGAATGGAGTAGAACCGAGATAGCGCGCGCGCTTAAGGGTTCAAGAGTCCTAGACACCTAGCCGACCCAAGAGGAGACCGACGAAGTAAGCACCGAAGACTAGGCAGAATACCCCGACCGTAGTCAAGAACCAGTTAAGATTCCACCATTCGGTAGGGGTATAGTTCCTCATGAATGGCACATGAACTTTCCCTGTTTGACCCCTCACCTTTCCCTCTTGCTTTGATTGATCTAACTCACCTATAGCCACCGAGAAGGCATAATCAGAGCCCCAAAAACCGAACGCAATTAGGAATCCACCAATCGATAGAAGACCCGTCCCAACTATCCCCATCGAGAAGTCATCACGAATTAATTGTGTACTAATAATTCCTATAGCTAAAACCAGAACGCTCAGATAAGCTAACTTGAACTCAAGGTGCATGTCCCGTGAGGACATGATGTCCAATTTGAGGGTTATTACTGTCGCACATCGCTGGAGTCCACATATGAAAGACCGTGGTCCCGGCCTCCGCTGCGGATTGCGAAGCGGAAACATCACCCCATTGATTTAAGTCAGCCTCCATCTGGTGATGTTAGGATGCGGACAAAGACAGTGGCCCTCGTAGGTTGCGGCCGCAATTCTGACACCCACCTGCGAGTTTATGCTCAGAATCCTGAGGTCGACCTTGTCGCTGTTTGCGACATCGACCAAGGTTTGGCCGAGTCGAAGGCGAGAAGATTCGCGGCCAAGAGTTTCTACACCAGCTATGAAAAAATACTGTCCCTTGATTTAGACCTGATAGACATCGTCACCCCCACAATTACCCACTCACATCTTGCAGTCGAAGCGCTAGAGAGGGGACATAACGTCTTAGTCGAGAAGCCAATGGCAATTAGCTCTCGAGAATGTAGTTCAATGATTGCTGCAGCTCGCCGGAGTGGACGGGCTCTCACTGTGATGCACAATAAGCGGTTCTACAACTCTGTAATTCAAACAAAAGAGATGCTCGAAAGAGAGAATCTCAAGACTTCTAGAATGAGACTGGCGCATTTTTTCATTTTCGGGGCAGTAGGGGGTGACTGGATACTAAACGAGGAATCAGGGGGGCTCCTTTGGGATGAGATGGTGCATCAAGTCTACCTTCTACAATACTTCTTAGGGCTTACAGATAGAGTCTATGGGTT
>JACZWF010000175.1 GCA_022572285.1 Nitrososphaerota archaeon
CGAAACGCGGACAAGCCTAACGAGATAAGCGTAACGCTGAGGCTAGACGACCTGGAGAAAGCCCGGCAGTACGCCCAATCTGAGTCTCTGAAGGAGGCTATGCAAGGGGCTGGAGTAATCGGCCATCCCACAATCTACTTCATCGACGAAGTAACCTGATCGAGCAGATCTGTTCTGTAGGCCATCTAGAGGCAGTGAAAGCATCTGCATCTGTGAGGTCGTGGGTGCAGCCGTAATCTCAGGCATCAGTAGCTAGTCGACTAATTCATTATCATCGGCGGCTAGGCCCCGGCTACCTGGATCTGGCCGACCAAAACAAGGGCGCGCGCGCCAAAAGTCAGTCTTGGAAGTAGATATTGCGCAGGCGCTAGCAGTTTCGAGTCCAATCCCAAGACCAGTAATTGGCAAAGTCCTCAGTCAGTAGGTAGGCTGCTACTCTGGTTAGCTACTTCCGCTTTATTTTAGAGCATGGGGATTCGGACCCGAAGATATTAATCCCGGCTGGGGCTTCTCTCTTTGAGGTTCGAAGCTCTCCCGAGGCTACAGAGCCTAGCGCTTGAACTTTTAGTGATTGATTCTACGCTTCTTATAAGATAAGACAGCAGACCTCTACCTCACTCGTCTGTTAGAAGGAAGGAATACACCTTCCGTCTACCATCATCCGGTATCCTGGTCCTGGCTTCTTCCAGAAGTTTAGGTGACGGGTCGCCATAAATCACGACCGTATTATCATAAGCGAATTGCTCAAAGAGTTTTCCTAGAGCTTTGTCAAGGTTGTGCCAATGAGCTATGAGGGCTTCCGAGCTCTCAAAGGCCTCTCGAACCTCGCACTCGGTCTGGTCGCTGCTAAGAAACCAGTCATACTGGAGCGTTCCCGTGTCCTTCTCTCTTGTTTGTGATATACATTCCGCCGCTTGTTGCTTGAACCCGTCCAGCTTGCCCTCCCGAATCTTCATGAAAGCGCTCAGTTGTAGTTTGTTAATCATCATCTGGTCCTCTCACCTACCACCTGATATGGGTTAAACCCAGATACAATTTTCGGACCAAGTTAGGGAGCAAGGATGCTTCAGGCGGTACGCCTCCCGGGGTTGCAGACCTAAATCTCAGACTATTATCAAAGATCTAACCGTCACATTAGTGTTCGCATTCGAACTATGTGAGACCTGCTGGATACATTATCATTATTTAGCTTTGTCTGAAAGACTAAATAGGTTCGGTTGCCGAATTATCATTGGACAGGCGTCGGAGGGTCTTAAATATATGATTTCTATTGGATAAGGCCATGAATCTACGAGTTATACTCATAACTCTATTACTTGCGACAATTCTACTAGCATCATCGACTCTGATATCAGTACGATACGCATATGGTGCCGCTCATCTTCAGGGAGGGGCCTTCGTACCAACTGTTGTCACAGGTAACTGGGAGTGGGTCAACTACCAACCAGCGGGTGGTAGCTACAGTCCACAGATGGAAATCAACAGAGATAATGTCGAGTTTTTAGAACTCAAGTGGCTCTTTCCATACGCATCAGTTGAGTGCAATCTCGGTACCTGTCAAGTCGGATCTAACGCACCAGCGCTCGTCGTCGACGGCGTGGTTTACGTAGCCAAGAACCAGATGGCGATACATGCATTAGATGCAAAGGATGGATCGGAGATATGGTTCAATGACGAGTGGTCCCAGAGGGATGGTGCAGAGCTGACAGCTCCATTTTCCTACATAAATGGTGCGTTTGGACATGTTCACGCTCTGAACTACTACCGGGAGAAGGGCTGGCTCATGATGAGCATGCAGCCTTGTTTCCAAACGGCCTGGAATGTAGATGACGGTTCAATCGCATGGGAGATGGGCCCAGCGGAACTATGCGGGACCAACGAGCAGTACGGCAATTTTGACGATCCTAACGATAATGGATTATTCGCCAATAAGGGCAGATTGGCAAGCATCAGCAACCATCCTCCATCCTTCTTTGGTGACATCATGGTCATACCGATAAGTGGAGCTAGCGGTGGCGGAGGGAGGTCATCGGTGAGAGCGTGGGATATGAGCGATCCACAAAATCCGATACCACTCATCTATCCAGGAGAAGGGGGTAGGACATGGTACTCGCCGAGAATGGATGGGAGTGAGCCTATGTGGGCAATTGACCAGTGTGACAGAGTTAATGGAAATGGATGGTTCTTCGAGCGCCCCGAGTTTCTCAGGACCGGTCAACTAGCTGTGAACTGTAGAGACGTACCAGATAATGTGCTAATGAATGACTGGATCGACCTAGTACCATCCTCTCCCCACTTCATGGAGATGCATTCAGCAAGTGCGATTGCGGCCATCTGGGGTAATATGCCGATAGACCCGGAGACCGGGATAATCTACTTCGGAACCGGAGATATAGGACCGTACCTCAACGCGACGAATAAGTATGGACCCAATCTGCATGGGTCAGGGTTCTTCTCGATGGATGTCATGACGGGTGAGATGAAAGCTTTCTTCGCAGCTGATCCTCATGACCTCTGGGACCAGGACTGTTCATGGGGAGGGATACTTGGAGAAGCCAATGGGAGGAAAGTATACATCAAGGGATGCAAGACTGGTGTAATCCACGCACTCGATGCAGCGACCTTGGAGCCTGTCTGGCTCTATGACCCAGCCGTCATTGATAGGGACTTTGGCAGTGGAGCCGGAGGCATTTCTAAGGATCCGCTTGGTAATCCAGCACCGGGTATGGGAGGTGCGTGCTGCGATATGACTAGAGAGCACATGTCTAAACCATGGATGAACTGCCTTGCCTGGGACGTAAATACAGGGATATGCACCGATAGATCTGAGACGAGCCTGGGACCAGCTCGAACTATATGTTTGACTGAATGCTTAGAGTCTGACATCGCATTTGATGGAGAGAGGGTCTATGCTGCCTTCCATAACAATAGAGGGCTCTTCCAAACAGTGAATGTGAGGGACTTTGGCAATACACTTCGTGGGCTGAACGACGAGTGTGAAGCGTGCGTAGATGAAGGGATCCTAGAAGCCATTGATGTCAACACTGGCAGGTTGGTCTGGAGCCTAAAGCTGGGTGAATCAAATGGATTCAGAGGAGGACTTTTGGTCACAGGCGGAGTAGTATATGCATATTCTGCCGATGGGAATCTGTATATGGTGAACTCGGAGACGGGAGAGCTACTCGCCAAGAAGTTCTTCGGAGTCCCGGTGAGTGTCGCTCCTACAATAGGTATGGATAGTGATGGAAAGCAGAAGATCTTCATGCACATAGGTGGAGGAGGGGGATTCCTCTTCGGCCAGAGGGGCAACGAGGGAAGTTTAGCTGCCTTCGGTCTTCCGGATGTCTTACCTGAACCAGAGATAATCGAAGTGATCGTTGAAGTCGAAGTACCAGGGCCAGAGAGAATAGTTGAAGTAGCAGGTCCAGAAAGAATAGTTGAAGTCGAAGTACCAGGT
>JACZWF010000176.1 GCA_022572285.1 Nitrososphaerota archaeon
AGAGTACGATATCATTGGAAATATCTTAAA
Organism: Nitrososphaerota archaeon; assembly: GCA_022572285.1. Taxonomy (GTDB): domain Archaea; phylum Thermoproteota; class Nitrososphaeria; order Nitrososphaerales; family UBA57; genus B1T1B5. The sequence goes on from JACZWF010000176.1 coordinate 31, forward strand.
GAGCTTAGCAGCTTTTTCCCTACCTAGTTTCACGATCAGGTTCCTCCTCCCTCCGGCCTTGTCCGCCTCATAATCGGGAAACTCGTTCAAGTATAGTACGGAAGCAGAAAGGATTCCAAGGAGCGAGCCGGTAAAGAGAGGCTCTATAGCTATTGACAGTGTTTGAACGTAATAAGTTCCTAAAACTATCATCATGCCTTTTATCGCGATGAATAATTCCCCCAGACCGTAGTTTGCCAATTTAGTTGAATAGAAATAGGTCGACAACGAAGCAATTGCAACTAGAGGAATAACCAATGGACCGCGGACGATAGCTAAGTAGACTCCTAGTCCTATTCCCACTGCCAGGAAGATTATGCCTGCACGGTACACGCTCGAGGGTGCAAGTGCCCCCTCAATTAGAACTCCAGTCCCGCCGCTAAATGGCGTCCTGACCGTATTAGTATCAATTCCTTGAACAAAGTCGAAATAGTCGTTCAGGAGATCCACGCTAGCGTGGATTGAGAGTACTCCAACATAGGTGACTAGTGCATAGAGTGGTTCGAAGGATCCATCCTTATAGGCTATTGTCAGTCCGGCACTGACTGCAATAAGCGAGGCGGCGAGGAACCTAACACGAATAACTCTGGCCCAGATAACAAGGCCTCCCATCAGGCCTTCCCATCCAAACCGTTTCGTGCCTCAATTGAAATTCCTAATAATTGAGTAGAAGTTGTCTCTCTCAACAACTGGTCTTCCCATTGCATTCACTGACTCGACAATGGTCTGGGCCTGAAGATTACCCACCTCCTTTCCTGTTGCCGGTATCACCTCCTCCTCAAAGATAGTACCTCCCCAATCATTTGCCCCGTAAGTCAGCGCAAGCTGAGCAAGAGGGATCCCATTGGTCAGCCATCCTGTCTGTATGTTCTTAATACTGTGTTGGAATACGAGCCTTGCAACTGCGACTGAACGAAGAAGCTCAACACCACCGGCTCTTCTCGTCACGAGTCCTTCCTTGAACATTTCGGTGTTCTCTATCTCCATATTCCAGGGGATAAAGGCCATGAATCCACCAGTTTTCTTCTGAAGGTCTCGTATTAGGATCAGATGTTTCGCCTTGTCCTCGGGAGTTTCAATATGCCCATAGACCATGGTAGATGATGTTCGTATTCCCAACTTATGAGCCTCTTCCATCACATTCAGCCAACCATCGGTTAGCGAGAGATTCCTACCCAATTTCTTTCTTACACTGTCAACAAGGATCTCTCCACCCGCCCCCGGTACTGAATCCAGTCCTGCCTTCTGCAACCTTTCCAAGACCTCTTTAATGCTCATCCTCTCTTTCTTTGATATGTATTCTATTTCAGAGGTGCTCAGGCCATGGATGGCAACACCTTTAGTTCTAGCCTTAATTTCAAGGAATGCACCTTCATAGTATTCAATTGGGAGATTGGGATTCACCCCCCCTTGAATCAATATTTGTGTTACCCCAAGCTCCCTCCAGGCACGTTCGGCTCTTCGGCCGATCATTTCCTTGTCGAGCAAGTATCCCTCCGAACTCCCCACCTTGCGGTAGAAGGCACAGAATTTGCATTTCACAATGCAGGTATTGGTATAATTAAGAATGAGATTGGATATATAACTAACATTATTTCCTGATACTTCTTTTCTCACATTATCGGCCATGTAGCCAAGAAGCTGTATCTCTTTAGTACGGAAAAGAATCTCAGTCTCCTTCATGTCAAGGTCCTCACCACTTTTTGCCTTCTGGAGGATGTCGTAAATCTCAGAATTTCTATATAGGTCACTCATTGCCCTCAAACTATTACAACTCTCCAGTAGTAAGGCAGATATAGTCAAGATATTTAATATTTGCATCGTGGCGAGGCTAGAGCAAAGGGTTCTAGATTCAACTTCCGGAGATGCCCTCAATAGGGCCCTTCGCGGTGAGAGACTTGATTTCAAGGATGGAGTTTCTCTTTTTCAAGAAGAAGATCTGCATTTGGTCACATATGTAGCTGATCAAGTACGCCAAAGGGTTGTGGGTGAGAATGTCTCATTCGTGGTTGGCTACAACATGAATTATTCGAATGTATGCGTTGCTAGTTGTCAAATTTGCGCGTTCTATCGAAAGAAGGACGATAAAGATGCATACACCTATTCAAAAGATGAGGTTCTCCAACAGGTAGCTGAAGGAGTGGAGTGGGGCGCCACGGAAATACATATTGTTGGAGGATTTAACCCGTATTTAGCACTCGAATACTATGAAGAAATCTTTGCCGCAATCAAAGAAAAGTTTCCCCGAGTAATTATCAAGGCGTTGACTATGGCCGAAGTTTTCTTTATCGCCAAGATAACTAAGAATAGCATACAAGAAGTCCTTGGTAGATTGAAAGCATCTGGACTTGGGGCCTTGCCCGGAGGTGGAGCAGAGATCTTCGACGATGATATTAGGCCCTTTGTCGCAAGAGGCAAACTTACCGCCGAGGAATGGCTCCGGACTGCGGAAGTAGCTCATAGAATGGGCATCAGAAGCAATTCAACTATGCTTTACGATCATATAGAGAACGATACACATCGAGTAGATCACATACTTAGACTGCGGGATCTCCAGGACAAAACGGGGGGTTTCATCTCCTTTATCCCTCTCAAGTTTAGTCCTGCAAATACCGAGCTTTCGGCGCGTGGATCACTACATCGAAAGACTTCTCCACTAATCGACATCAGAGTGACAGCAGTATCGAGGCTCCTGCTAGCCGATTCAATCAAGAATATCGTTGTCTACTGGGTTCCGTTAGGAAAGGATGTTGCTCAGAGCTGTCTTCTCGCTGGTGGTAATGATTTAATGGGAACGTCCTTCAGAGAGAAGATTTACAAAGAAGCGGGCAAGAATGAAATTGCTACAAAAGCTGATCTTGCGAATATGGTGACTGAGATTGGGAGAGCTCCAGTCGAAAGAGATACTTTCTATAATATCATTCAGCGCATGTAAGAAAAGCCATCGGTCCTGACTTGATACATATCGGCCTGATCTCGTACACACATAACGATCCTCTCTTGTACTACTTCGAAAAACAGAGTCCTGACAATGTAAAGATATTTCGAAATAAACCGAAGGTGTTAGCGGATCGTCTTCTCCGCGGTGAGCTTGACATAGCCCAGATATCCCTTGCCAAGTTGGCTCGCCATCACAACCTCACGGTCGTTCCAGCTACCGCAGTACACTCTCAGGGTCCATCCCTGAGCTCCTTCGTAGCTAGCAACTGCAAAGTAAAATTTGAATCTAATAGCATCATAAACATCAGCTCAGAAACTGAGACATCTTCGTTACTCCTGAGATGGATCTTGAAGAGAAAAGGTATTGCCAATCAGATGATGGAATGCGCGGCAGGGAATGCCGAGTCTCTTTTAGCTGGTTCTGATTATGCTCTACTCATCGGGGA
>JACZWF010000020.1 GCA_022572285.1 Nitrososphaerota archaeon
ATGATAAACTCAACGTCATCGATAAAGCCCATTTCAAGCATCGTATCGGCTTCATCAAGGATTACGATTTTGACCCATCCTAGATCAAGAGTCCCGCGCTTGAGGTGATCAATTACCCTTCCCGGAGTGCCGACAACAATATGCACACCACGGTTCAATGCTGCAAATTGAGTGTGTATCGATTGGCCGCCATAGATAGTCAATACCCTTGCACCAATGTATTTGCCGAGACGCTTAATCTCAGCCGTAATCTGCATAGCGAGCTCCCGAGTCGGAGAGAGTACTAACGCTTGTACCTCTCGGTTCTGTGTATTGATCGATTGCAGAAGCGGTAGACCGTATGCTGCAGTTTTTCCAGTTCCCGTTTTTGCCTGACCAATTACATCTGCTCCATCAATGAGAGGGCCGATCGCTCGCTCCTGAACCAGGGTAGGCTTTAGGTAGCCCGCTGAGGCTATCCCGGTTTGGATTTTACTCGCTAACTTGAATCCGCTAAAGTTTTCCATTTTCTCTCTACTACCGCAATGTCGTAGTCAGAGAGTTTTTACTCCCCCGGATCTATAAGACTAATTGCAGTAAGTTAATCGCGTTTTACAATCTATTTAAGCCTGCCTCCAAGAATTTAATATAATCTACTATTCCTCCTCGAGATTCTTGCGTGCCCTGAGGAAGGTTCCGTCCTCCATCTCCTGGTATGCTTGCATAAGCTCACTATGTCGATTCATTACGATTGGGCCGTGCCAGGAAACTGGCTCTCCGATCGGCTTTCCTGATATTAGAAGAAATCTCATCCCGTCCTCACCCGATCTTATCTTCACCTTCTCTCCGTCTTCGAACAGAATAACATTCTGCACACCTGTCTCTTTCCCAGGGATGAAGAATCCCTTTCCCTCAAAAATGTACGCGAACACTTTGTAACCCTTCTTAGTTGAATGGATGAATTCCTCTCTAGGATCCATCTTGACATCAAGATACTCGGTATCTACAATTAGATCCTTAGTTGGGCCTTCCAAACCGTTAAGGGTTCCAGCAATCACTTTCACCCTCACACCTTTAGAAACTTGAACTTCAGGAATCATTCGCTCGGTGACATCTCTATAGCGAGGTTCGATCATTTTCTTTGCCGAAGGGAGGTTTACCCATAACTGAAAACCCTGCATCATACCATCAATTCGCTTGGGCATTTCTTGGTGTATGATTCCGCTCCCTGCTGTCATCCACTGGACGTCCCCCGAGTGTATCTTCCCCGTGTTTCCCATGCTATCTCCATGTTCAACCACTCCTTCTATGATGTACGTGACCGTCTCTATCCCCCTATGTGGATGCCATGGGAATCCAGCCAAGTAGTCGCGAGGGTTGTTAGATCGGAAGTCGTCCAAGAGAAGGAAAGGATCGAGTTGGGGAACCTCGGGATGTCCAAAAGCTCTTTTTAGTCTAACTCCAGCCCCTTCGAGGGTAGGCCTACTCTCTAGGATCTTGGTGACTCTTCTATCCACTTCGATAACTCTTCCTTCCCGGAGGATAAATGCTTTCGCCCTACTTATGGGAATTGCACGTCTTTGAAACTTTGTAGAAATTCAAGAGTATTATTGACTCAGCTCGTTTAGATAATAGACCGTGCACTCTCCATTGTATTCATGTATATGTTTTAGTAATTCAGACATAACCTCTTTTCTTACCGATGGATAAAGAAATACATATAATCTGATCCCACTCGTGAATAATATAGATGGAATGATCCTTGCCAACGTTGAAGTGGAATAGGAGGTGGTCAAAAGGTCTCAAGGCCGTTCTTGGGTCTGAATCAAGGCAAAAATACTTTGGAGATCAATGGGGGATTCCAGATTCCGAAACTACTTTTTTTCAACGAATTAACCCTCTAAGAATTACCTCGGAAAAGCTCGCCCAAGTCGTCGAGACGTACATTGAGCCCTATGTAACGCCGAACAGTGTCGTTCTGGAAATAGGATCCGGTGGTGGGAGATGGACCAAGTATTTCCTGAATGCGAAGGAAACAACTGTGGTAGAGCTGAACCCGGAATTCTTTACATACCTAAGAGATCGGTTCGACGGATCGGCTTCAAGATTCCGTTTCTACACTACGACCGGGTACGAGTTAGATGGAATTCCTACTGAGTCGGTTGATTTCTTATTCACTTTCGGAACGTTTGTGCATATAGAGCCAGAGGGAATTCGATCATACATGGCACACATTAAGAGAGTTCTAAAGAAAGGGGCAATTGGTGTCATACACTATTCCAACAAGAAACGGATCCGAGCTAAGCTTAACCCTTCATTCTCTCGAATGAATCCAAGCATGATGGAATCATTGGTATATCAGAACGGTCTCAAGGTCATTCAGCACGATGCCAAGCTCCTCAACCATAGCAGCATTGTTGTCCTCCAGAAATGACGCTTGAGGGACTAGATTTGAGCGCATTCTTTTAAGCGGTCGTTATTGTGCGTTACCGATGGCTCAATTTCATAATTTGTCAAATCGCGCACCCTGCATCGGGTGTCATACAAATTGCTGCATGGATTTTGTTGTTTATCTCAATTCGCACGACATTCATAGAATCTCGACGAACCTAAAAGTCCCTCCCGAATCCTTCATACAATTATATCAACCTGAAGATAAAGACTCAGCCGTCAGGGTGGACGATGGGCTATATGATTTGGCTCTAAAGGATGATAATGGGACCTGTAACTTTCTTAAGAGGGAAGACGGACAATTTCGTTGTGGGATCCAATCCTTCAAGCCGGGGATATGTAGAACATACCCTTTTGAGGTTCGTCGAGGTAAGTTCGTCCAAATCGTGAAGAAAGTATGCCCCGTCGATTGGAGACTTCCAAAATATTTGGAGGAGCAAATGTCATCTATGTATGATAGTCATTATAAAGAGTGGGATTTCTATCAGGAGCTAGTAGAGGAATGGAATAAAGGCCAAAAGGATCGTTCACTCTCTTCCTTCACGAATTTCGCAAACTCCCGTGTTGAGATTTCGTTGCAGAATTCTGCATGATGCCTTAACAAACATTGCCAACCAGAATGTGACTCTGGCCATCTGATTCTGATCGAGTCCTGGTACTAGGGTTTGTTGTACTGGGCCGAAAGAGGCTAGAGGTCCTCCCTCATAGCAATGGTGTTTCCGGCCTTGTCAAGGATAATGTTCAAGATAATGTAGGTATAAAGAAGGGACAGAATCAACATTAGAAAGAGCGGAATTGTTGAACCTGCTCCAAAGAATAAGGCCACCATCTCAGAGCCTGTGACTAGGAGCATAATAGGTGCAATCAGGGCGAGATTGATTATAGCCTGATAAATGAAGCGCTTGATGTCGACCAGCTCCTGAGTCTGAGTCTCAAGTATATCATCAGTCGTGCTTTGCCCAAATTTGGCCGCGAAATACATGCTTCCTCCCATCATTAAAGCAGGAATCTGGAGCGCCGCAGGAAATATCAGAATTAGACTCATTTGCGACGAGGTATCGATCGGCTCGGTAGCTACGAAGAATACCCCGATGACAATGATAATAGGTGCAAGAGAGAGAAGAAGAGGAAATACTCGCGCTCGGAAAATCTCTTTAACGTACCTTTTCATGCTTATTGTGGTAGTTTTAAGAATCCACAATCTCTCCTTCTCAATCCACCTCATACCATTTCCCGAACCAAACGACCCGAGGATAAACAGGATGAACAGAAATGAGATCGGGGATGATTGAAACGAGCCGGAAAGGGAATAGATTATCATGAAACCTGAGAGGAAGAGAACGTTCATCAGCAAAGCTCTTAGTTCTTTCGTCCTCTTGATTATGATTCTCTCCTTTGTTCCGACAACTGACCAGACAGACCTTCCAATAGGATTCAACTCTGAACGGGAGCTGGTCTGGACAATCTTTTTACCTATCCTTGGCTGTCGAATTTGTACTAGCTCATAGAAGTGTGTATTAGAAAGGCGAATTCCAAGGATCAAAAGTCCTCCTAACCACAAGAGCAGAAGTATAAAGTCAAAGAACAAAATTTCCCCGCTTGCCGACCCCGAGACTAGTCCTATGCTTGTCGCTGCTGCCAATCCATTTGGAAGGAATCTAATCAGGCTTGTTACTGTCTCCGGCGTCCCATTCAATATTGATAGAAATGGGACCAGAGTAACGAAGACCACAAATACAATGAAAACGCTCTTCAGAAGAGAAGCCCTTCGTCCTATCTTTCCTAACGAAAGTGTAACGTCAGCAGAGAGAAAGAGCCCCATCAGGAAATAGACCAAAGTTACAAGACCTGCTACTGCTGCGATGACCACTGAGGTTTCGTAGAATCTTGAAATCCTAAGATAGAGAGCAAACATTGGCGGGAATGCAAAAAGTACGATTGTGAGGGAATTCATTAGAACCTTTGCAATGAATACATCTCTGGATTTGACGGGTGAAGTAAAAACATAGTCTACGTCTCCACCACTCACGGGGAGACCGCTCCCGTTGAAACCGCTCTGTATCAGGCCAATGAGATAGAAACTGAGGATCAGACTCCAAGTTATCACAGTAAGCTCGGTGCCAATTCTGAACCTCCCCGAAAAGGAGAGAAATGTTTCGCTTGCAAATAGGATAAAGAGGACAAAGAAAATCTCTCCAATGAGTATACTTATGAGAGCGGTTTTGGTGAACCTGCCTTTGATCCAGTACCGAATCAGTACTGGAATTACCGTCCAGCTAGGCACCTGAGCCATTAGGCATCTCCTGACTTTTCCGTCAGTCGCAGAAAGATCTCATCCAGATTTGCTTCACTCCCTGCAGCTGCCTTCTTCCGCAGGGTGTCTATACCTCCGCTAGCTACTATTCTCCCTTTGTCAATAATAGCCAGTCGCGTGCAATAGGATTGGGCTATTTCCATTAGATGGGTGGAAAGGAGTATTGTTACCCCCTTTCCAGCTTGTGATCCTATCCAATCCCTAACCAGTCTCTGTGTCCTAGGATCGAGGGCTGTCAGTGGCTCATCCAACACCAAGACTGACGGATCATGTATTGTCGATGCGATCAGTGCGACCTTCTGCTTCATTCCTTTGGATAGGCTACCTATCAGTGAGTTCATTTTCTCGACAAGACTGAAACTCCTTAGTGATTCATAGATTTGGTTAGTTAGAGAAGTATCATCTACTCCCCTAATTTTTCCTACAAATTGGAGAAATTCCTGAACTGTTAGGCCCGTGTAAAGAGATGGGTTTTCGGGGAGGTATCCGACAATTTGTTTTGCTGCTTCCGGACTCCGAACAATGTCATGCCCACCTAATCGAACAATTCCATTTGTCGGTTTTAGCAGACCTACAACGATCTTCAGTAAAGTGCTCTTTCCGGCTCCATTTGGACCCAGGAGACCAAAGACCTCTCCAGACGCACATCTAAACGATACGTCATCCAGAGCCACCACATCTCCATATGATTTAGAGAGTCCCTCAACAAATATCTCTGCCAAAGAGCTTATTGCCGGGCAACATATCTATATCTCTGATGGTAGTTGGAGTTAATTAGAAAATATGAGGCGACTTAACTCTCAATTCTACAGGGTATAGAGCCCTTTTTGCGAAAACCTCTGAGAGGTCTCCAGCAGTGATTATTGCTTCTCCCCGATATGTGCGGGAGGGTGCGGTGTTTCGAAAATGACATCAACGCCTATCGGCATCTGATTTCAACCCTTCGAATCTAAAGCCTTACTTAGATTGAATGCCGCGCTGATTAGTACCATGTGAGTGAAGGCCTGTGGAAAGTTGCCCAGCAGATCTCCAGTCTCCTCATCAACCTGTTCCGAGAAGAGTCCTAGATTATTGGCATGACTGAGTAGCTTCTCAAAGATCCTGTGGGCCTCGTTGACCCTGCCCGATAGAGTGAGGGCATCGACAAGCCAGAAGCTGCAGAGCGCAAAGGTACCCTCCTTCCCTTGCAACCCATCATCAGCCTTGTATCGGTAGAGAAGATGGTCGCCAGAAGAAGCTGTGAGTTCTTTTCTAACAGCTTTTACTGTCGAAACAAATCTTTCATCGTTAGCGGGGAGGAACTTGACTAGTGGCATTACTAGAATTGAGGCATCCAGAACGTCGGCTCCATAGTATTGAACGAATGCCTGCTTGTCTTCATTCCACCCTTTGAGTAGGATCTCATCTCGTACGGCCTCTCTCGTTTGTTTCCATTTCGTTGAGGAATTTGGAACTCCCATCTCGTCTGCAAGATGGACTCCTCTGTCAAGGGCCAGCCACGACATTACCTTAGAGTATACGTAATGTTTTGCCTCCCCTCGGATCTCCCAGATGCTATTATCCGGCCGCGTCCAGTTGCTGTCAACGAAATCGACAAGATCGCGGACAATCTTCCATCTCTCAGAAGTAAGCTCTTCCCCATGAGTGTGGTAGAAATAGATCGAATCGAGAACCGGGCCATAGACATCTAGTTGAAATTGATCAAATGCCCCATTCCCTATTCTTACAGGTCGGGATCCCTTGTATCCTTCAAGATGACGAAGCTCCCTCTCTGGTAACCCTTGGTCGCCGTTTATGCCGTACATAAGGAGCAGCTCCGATCCGTAATCGGAATATCCTGCTCTCATTAACCAATTGAAGTATGCATCAGCATCAGACTTGTGTCCGAGAATCCGAAAAGCCCACAATGTAAACGCAGAGTCTCGTAGCCAGCTGAAGCGATAGTCCCAATTCCTAGAACCACCAATTGTTTCTGGTAGTGAGGTGGTAGGAGCCGCTATCATTGCTCCAGTCTTGTGATAAACTAGTAGCTTCAGGAGAAGACTCGACCTCACAACCTGATCTCTCCATCGACCCGTGTAGTATGTCTTTCTAACCCAGTCATACCAGAATTCCTTCGTTAGACTTAGCTTCTCATCTGATGAATACTCTGCGGGATTTCTTGGTTCAGTCTCCCCATACGCAAGAATCAGAGATACTGACTCACCCTCAGAAAGTGATACCTCGCCTTGAATTACTCTCTCTTTACGGAGTGGGATACTAGTTGATAATGCAAGAACATGTTTTTGATCAGACACGCTACAACCTTTCTCGGATATTGAGATCGTTGTTTCAGACCGTGCATAGTCCAGTTTTGGATCAAAATGTATCCTAATTGATTCGGATCCCTCTATACAGCTAACCTGACGATGGATCTCTATCGTCTCGACGTGCTCTCCTCCCTCCAAGTAGCTTGGCATAAAGTCGATCACTTGAGTTCTTCCCCTCGCCGTCTCAAACAGAGTTTTCAGAATATTTGTGTCCTTAAGGTATTCGTGGGATGATTTATACGATGATATCGGAGATATCTGAAACCTCCCTCCTCGATTCTTATCCAGCAAAGCTGCAAAGACGCTCTCCGAATCAAAATCTGGGAGGCAGCACCAATCGATCGATGCGTCACTCCCGATCAGAGCACATGAGTGCATGTCGCCAATTATGCCATAGTCCGATATCGGCCGATAGTCCCGCGCCGTTAGGTCCATCATTAAGCTCGTCGAATTACTTTCTAATAAGTACGAGCCCTTGACATACCCGAATCAGGTAGATGAAAAGTAAACTCCATTGAGAGATTTAAATCCGTTACTTGGTGTAAAAAGGTAGCCTTGAGTACTTTTACTCAGAAGCCCCTTCTCTCTTTTCCGGGTGGTTAAGTTGAAACCCTCTGAAACCGACCGGATCAAGACTTCGATCCTGATCGGAAGTAGAGACGCCTCCAACATGAAGCGTTATTTTCAGAAAGACGGGACCGTTGTAAAGTGGTGGAACCCCGAAGGTATGAAACCGCACAAAAATCCCCTTTTCCCCCTTCTCCCTTTTTACCGAAAAGAGAAAAAAGATGTCTTAGAAATATGCGCCTCTACCGATGGACCGATTCTAGAGGTAGGGTGCGGGGACGGTCGCATATCTTCTCTACTTGCCAAGTATCGAGATGATCCTCTAGTTGGGGTGGACATCTCCCGTGAAATGCTCCGAAAATATGTCGAAAGGGAGGGTATCTCAGGATTACAATTAATCCACTGTGATGCCGAGAATCTCCCTTTCAAAGATGACTCCTTCAATGGAATGATCTGCATTCAGACCCTTGTCCATTTGCCAAATGCCGAAGTGGTCATAGACGAATCTTCCCGGATACTTCGTGACGGTGGAAAGCTTATTTTGGATATTAACACTCCTAATTCTCCACGGGTGCTGAGGCTCCTTTCTCTAGTACGAAGCCTTTCAGACCGACTCGAATCAGTCCTCAAGCTGATACGGTTGCAGCTACCCTTTACAACGTTGAGAAACAAACTGGGGCCTGCAATCCTCAGAAATACGAGATTTGTCACGCTTATCCTAGAACGTTATGGGTTCAACGTCAGGCTATACGCGACTTATGGAGGCTCTACTGCCGGTTTCGCATTATTCGTGGCCACTAACAAAAAGCACTCCCCCCTTTGACAATACTCTCCATCTAGAGTTGTACCAGTGGATAAGCATAAATCAGGTAATACTCAATGCTGGTAGCGAGGCAATGGCCAGGCCCACAAAGCACGGCGTGAAACTCGTAACATATTCGGTCAAACTGAAGCCGGAGCAGGTTGATTTTCTGAAGACCTTAAGCAATGCCGGTGAGATGATAAGGGAAGCATTGGATAAGGAGATTCCTGACCTTAGGGATGGAATTAAAAGACGGGATGAAATCCGAAACCGGATTTCTGAGGTAACAAGTCGGATAGACCAAATAGATGAAGAATCGCATTATCCTGATCTGATTTCAGAGCTCAGAGACAAATATCATCAATACGGGAATGAGGAGCTTTTGGTATTACTCTCGCCGGAAGACGTTTCCCATAGAGAGAATTCCTTATCGGAATAGGTACTACAGAATTCTCTGGGTTGAGCTAGCGACTCGGTCCGCTCTGGAAAGTATGTTGTCATCAATAGACATCGGAATCAGAAGTACTCCAAGCCCGCCAGGAATATTCTATGCCACGGCCCCTACCTGAGAAAGATTACGTATTACTCGACACGAGGAATCCTACGAGCAACTTCTGAGGTGGCCAAACGAGATTGCCTCATTACATATTACCATATTATTGTTAGCCCTTTATCTAGCGAGTATGTATTACCCTGCTTCAGTTCTCTTGGCCAGTTAATGGACCACCCGAAAAGTTGGTTCGACATGTATTACCTTTTTGATATTGTCATAATGAATCGGTCCGGAGGGAGTCGAACCCGGACATCTCCTCTGCAGAGAACAACATGTTTTCCCGAATTTTTTTTTCAAGAAATCTTACTTCACATACGATCGTCAGTATCGTAATACCGAATCGAAGATCCAGAAAGCGTTATTTTTGAGTTTGCAAGCTTCCGTGAGTGGGCTAACGCTGGCTCGAAGAAGCGTCTATTCTCAAGTGAAGCGTATTACCAAATATCTAGGCTGCCGAGGGAGTAAGAATAGCAATTTACAATCGATGAAGAGAATGTTAGACACCATCTAGACTGTCTCTTGAGGCAACCCTTCATCTATGCCAATGTCATCAAGCCGATCAAAGTCTTCCAGAGAGATTTTCTGTGTTCCGAAGACCTTCAAGAGTTTCAAGTTCCCTAGAAAGCTCCTCTACCAGAGCTAGTCCCAAGCAGATCTTGAGTAGACTTCCCCTTAGTTCAGAATATAGCCTTCTCACGAAGGTTCCCAGAAAGGGTTGGTGAAAGACTATCATGTTAAGCAACCTAATGTGTCTGAATGCTACAACTAGTCTGGGTGAATACCTTCCGTTATCATCGTCCGCACAACGAACATTAGCGAGCCCGGCTGGCCGTCCTATTTTCTATTTCGTAGGGGTGAGATAGAGGGTGCAAAACCAGAAGAGTTTAATGGAGGAGCTCTACCAACGACTAACTAAAGCCTTTTCCAGAACCCTAAAAATCACATGACATTAATGTTATCTAATTTGGAACTCTGTCCGTTATGGTACGACGTTGTGCGTGGGCAGGCAATATGCCTGAGATGATTCTATACCATGATGGTGAGTGGGGAGTGCCTCTGTATGATGATAATAAGATCTTCGAGATGTTGAGTCTCGAGGGAGCGCAAGCGGGACTTTCATGGGCAACTATTCTAAAGAGAAGAGAAGGGTATCGTGTAGCATTTGATAAATTCGATATTTCGAAGATATCTAAGTATAAAGAGAGTAAAGTTAAGAGTTTAATTCAAGATAATAGAATAATCAGAAATCAAGCCAAAATAAGATCAACCATCAATAACGCAAAGAGAGTCTTAGATGCTAAGAAAGAATTTGGATCATTTAATAATTACGTTTGGGATTTTGTAGATCATAAACCCATTATCAACAAATTCAAATCGTCGTCACAATGTCCTTCTACTACCCCAATATCTGATAGCATGACCCTAGATCTCAAGAAGAGAGGTTTCACCTTTGTAGGATCTACAATATGTTATGCCTTCATGCAATCGATTGGGATGGTTAATGATCATTCGACAGACTGTTTTAGGTATAATGAACTCTAGACTCTTCAATTGAAAATCGTCGTAGATACAGAGAAGCAAAGGATATTGTAACTGCTTTTAGAACTTCCGGCGTCACGGTCAAACGGCTAACTAATCGTTCAGTGATCAGAGATACGCGATCTATTTAGACTTACTCGGGCCATACCTGGCCTGTGGTCAACATCTCGATTTCTCACGGCGAGGCTGTTGTTAGGCTTGAGGGTACCAAGAAATTTCTTGCTCTGAAAGGCACAATTAAGATCCCATTAAAATCGATAAAATCAGTAAGTCTTCGACCGCCTAAGTGGAGCTTTCTAGGTGTTAGAGCTGGCACTTATTTTCCCGGGGTAATGATGGCTGGCACTTTCTGGACTAGAAGTGGCAAAGAATTTTACTACGTTCGTGATCCGAATAAGTGTGTAACTCTTACCCTGTATGGTCATGAATATTCAAAGGTAGTCTTTCAAGTGGATAATCACGAGAAAGTTGCGTCACTAGTCAGTGAGGCGCTTCGATAGAGTCTACCGGCTTCCCAACCAGATCTCTAACTTCGATATAGGTTAGGGATTGTTCAACACCTTCGAACAGGCGTTCGATGGTATAGCATTAACTTGCTCCCAGTTCAATAGATAATACATGGTAAGAAAAATAATATTTGCTGTTATCGCAGCGATATCCATAGTAGCTGGGGTATCAATAGTATTGGTAACGCCTATCGGATCGACCGTAGAACCTGTAGTACCAGCCCAGGTAACCAACATGTCTACCCTAATAGCCACTATGGTTGCAGAAAATGTACCTCTGCAAATGGACAACGGTGGAGTTGTAGTCGGTATCTTGTCGCAGCCATTCTTTTCAGTCGATGCACAAGTTCTTAACGCGTATGGCGAAGACATACAAGTGTTTGAATATGACTCAACTGACGACGCCCTCACCGATATAGATGAGTCGGGCCTCACGCCCGAAGGTCAGTTTCAGAGCGCGCGCGGCGCTATAATGGTTACTTGGATCGATACAGCGCATTTCCATCAGACAGGGCATCTGATCGTTCTCTATGTCGGTAGCAACTCTGATATTACAACCATGTTAGAAGACTTACTAGGTCCACAGATCGCCGAGGGCATCGGAGCTGGGAGGTAAGCTGCCATAGAGTGACACCTTTAAGCGATTTCGCCAGTTTTGATACATGCAGCTCGCAACTGTTCTAGTATGCCCCGCGCGCGCGGTCCGCCAGGTACTCTAATGTTCAGAAGTTTGATTACAAGCCTCGATGCTTATCTTCCACTATCGAGATCTTCACAGAGAACACTAACTAATTTGTATGGTTAATGGGCCAACTTCTCAAAGAATCATCTGCCTCAATCGTCGACTCATGGAACTTTGAAGTCGGTTCGCAAACTTAGCCTAACCGAATTCTCTGAGCCCCCGGGGGTGGGACAATACGTGTCCCCAGTTTTCGCTTTAATTACCAACAATCTACTGCGGCTCATTCGCCACGAGCTTTTCGACGATAGAGATAAAGTCGTGAACACGACTAGACCATTTTCCGATCGGTGAGTTCACATATCTGTCCAGATAGTCTTCCGGAATGTCAAAGGTTTTTCCAAGTTTGGTCTCTAAGGCTAACTTGAAATTATCTCGATATCTTTTTGTTTTATCATTATCAACTAGCGCTCCGAGATTGACTTGTAAGGTCCCGTCAGAATAAACTGTATAGAGCGATCTAGTGCTAATCGTAGCAAATTTTGGATTGAAAGAACCTCGTACTGCGCCACTCCCCCAAGCAATTACACTAACTCTCTTAGAATATTGATAGAGGTCTTTGACGGCTTGAAAATCGGTTTCAGATAACTTCCCCTTCGCATCTTCAAAGAAACTTACTTCATCCCACTTCTTTCGACCCGAAACTGCCCCAGTTCTCTTCGGCACTTCCGCCCCGAATAATTTCGGTATGATTATTTCATAACCGTGATGTTCATAGTATTCTAATTCGACTGCGTAGATGTTGAATTTGCTACTCTGATTGAGAAAGATAATCAGACCCCGTAATTCCTCACTCACCTGATCCATTAAAACTACAAATTTGAATCTTCCATCTTTCAAATTGTCTTCAATTGATTTAAGAAGAGAAGAGACTTCATCATCGACTAGAGAAAAGAAATCTCTTAACTTCTGAGTCAGATCTACGTGGAATTGATGCTGAATGATACCTTCAATATGTTTTATGAACCCCGATGTATCTCTATAATCACGCCAGAGAGCAGATCCATAATCTAATACTTGTGCAACAACTTGTCGCTTGTCAGAGTTCTTGAATAGTTTGGTCTCAATGATGTAAATATCCCCTTCTTTATCTACGGCTAAAACATCAATTGGCCCGGTACTAGTGGAGAACTCCTTGGAGATA
>JACZWF010000021.1 GCA_022572285.1 Nitrososphaerota archaeon
TCCCTAACGATAGCAGTTAATGAATTGAACTTACCAAATTCGCTGATCTTTGATAGTGGGAAATTCACTCGTAAGCTATCATACAATTTGATGAAAGCGGCAAAGGGTATGATCTTCAGTCTCCCTTTGTTTGAAAATACGAGACCAGCCTTTTTTGGTGAGATTAGGAATACCCAATCCCTATCCAAGCGTTTGCTCCCCGGTTTTATTTGAAACTGTTGGAAAATAGTCGACAGTATGCTCCTGATTTTGGACTCAGGGATCATGCGGAACAGTCCAAATAGCACACCGAGTGGTAAAACCAAGCCCGTTAGGATTTTCTCGAGTCGCTGCCTATTGACCTCTTGTACTATCTCATAGGATTCTTTATTCTTCTGGGTTACTTTTCTCCGGACACATAGCAACTTGAAGACTTCCCCAAAAATCCTAGAGAGTCCTGTGAGAAGTTGAATCGCTACAGCAGTCCTGTTCCAAGAAATCAATTGAGTATCTGGTTGGTCCAGTTCTGATGGTTCGAGGTCTTCTTGATTCAATGTAAAGAAATCATTATACTTCCTCAGAATCGAGCTGTCTGTTTCCCTCCATATCTCTTTCTTGTTGATCTTCCTGTGAATCTGGGAAAACTCCTCATCTTCATTCAGCCCTATGGTGAAATGATCATCCACTCCCTTCTCTCTGAGGCCCATGACGACCCCCCTCTCAGTTGCATATAGGAAGAATCCACTCTTTCCGTTGGAGTTCCTAAGTTTCACCGTGGTGCTCAATTTGCTGCTAGGTAATCTTACGACGGTGGATGTATAAAAATGGAAAATGCTGGGTGCCTACAAGACAACTGGTGATTCTACTAAGGACGGGGCAGATTACCTCTAGCATCGAAGCAGACTGTATCAAGATGGCTATTGGGACCCTTCAAACAGAAATCCCATTTATCGTACGCATCGCTCCTATCATCATCATCCGGCTAGGGCGGCGATATTCGATAAGGTGTTTCGGAATGTTAGGAAACTTAGGGCCGACATAATAACGACTGTCCGTCGATGGCCCGATGGTCACCTGTCGATAGACCGTTTCAGGCTATGAAATGTCGAAAAGAGATGAGATGGATCCCCTTCTAACTAATCACACGGGACACAACGCCGGAGCTAACGATGCCCAGTCCTTGGTAATCTATCCCATGCCATTCATATCTTGAAAAGGTAGAGGGGCAAAAGTCATGGGAGCTGCCAAGATTGCCCTCGGGACTCTGAGTTTCGATTAGAGAATGGGGTTGGTGCTTCCGAACTTGCTACCGCCATTCTACCCAAAAGTGGCGAATCGAAGTCAGGAGGGGTAGGGGATGAATAAATACCCTGAGGATGTAAATTACTAAGGCAAGCTACACAAACGCACTATTCTCTTAATGATTTCATGATCGATCGACATGCCGAGACGTCAATATGCATACGCGTCTGTCTAGATAAGAACTCTTAAACCTTATCTGAGGGTAGGTAGCCCATCTTGGGTCGTCAATCCAAGCATAGTCAGAACCTTCGGAGGAGTGCCGGAGGCTATAAGTCAAAGGGGTATCATGTTGAAGCGGACATTCCTGGATATCGTAGACCTCCTCTCTTGAAAGTTGATGGCAAGTCAGTCAGGCCTGATATTATTGCATACAAAGGTAAGAGAACTCGTAAGATAGTAGAAATTGAAACGCCTGAATCATTTGATAAGGATAAAGAACAAAGAAGACTTTTGAGGAAGTACGCAAGAAGCCATGCTTACACAACATTTAGAACGACTACTACTGATTGAAAACACGAAATAGGTCATATCATGACGGATGAAGCGACCATAATAAAACACTTCGAAAGCTATATTTCAAGAAATGGTGGGGGGTACCCAGACTGGTATGTAGGCATCGCTGAGGCCCCCAAGAACAGGCTCTTTGAGGATCATAATGTAGGCGAAAAGGGAGGAAAATGGATTTATGAAGACGCGGGTTCTCGGAGTGCTGCGGAAACAGTCGAAGCTTATTTTGTCAAAACCCGTAGTACAAAGGGTGGTTTGGGCGGTGGGAGCGACTCTACAAAATCCGTCTATGCGTACAGGATAGAATCTTATACCAAAGAATAATATCCAACATCGAATCATCTTCCACTTGATAACGTTGTCGATTTCTCCGATTGGCTTTTTGGTCCGATATCGAGCATTATTATTATTATTATTTCGAAGGTTCTTGAAAGGTTGCCATATTATTGGATGATTCGCCGAGGTAAAATCCTAGGGAGTTTAGCGCGCGCGCGCGCCCTACTGGGCATGGCATGCTTGGCTTCATCCTTCTTGTCATTACCATGGCCATTACGAGTGCGCTGGCACTACGAAAGGCGGGGTGAGATATCGATTTTAAAAACGGTTCACTAAATGTGCTAGGAAGAGACTGAGGAATGTTGGGTTAGTGTTAGCAACCGGCTTCCTTTTCGTAGTAGCTGTAAGGGTAGGCGGTATTCTCCTGTCATAAGAGAGCTTTAAATCGTGCCTGACCATACATATGAGGCCATAGTATGCCCAAAGAACAGGATCCTAAACAAAGAGTGAAGTTCTACAGTAGCAAAGAGGTGACAGGATATCTTTCAATTAACGGTGTACCAAAAAGCAGGCGTTCGTGGAAAGCATTGATTGCGCTAAGTGCGACACGCAAAGATGGAGAAGTAAGTCAAGAGCAGACGAATTATCTAAGCAATGTCAGGTTTGAAGTGCACCCTCAGCAGATAAACATAAGAGACAACGCGAATGGAAATATGGTTGTCTCCATCAGAAGATAGATAGCAGTTCTCAGACCGCTCTTCAGTTTTGCCCTTATTGGCAACAGAGAACTAAGAGTTAGTTCTATGCCTCCAACGCGCTAGGTATCGGGCAAGCTAACGGAAGAGCTAATCTCTGAGTCACTGAGTAAGCTTGAAGCTGTAGGATAGTACTCCCGATTATCTATCTAACTCAAGTTGGCAGAGATGATCATCTCGGCCCTTCTCACATCCATCGACTCTACCCTAATATTCTGCGATTCGTTAGGAGTTTGACTTCGATATTGAGATTCAGGGTTTTGGTCGTTCTTCTGGGTCTGCTAATGGCGTTGGCTGTTCTGAACGTCGCAGCTCCAGATTCTCTCGTGCAGGATAGTCACGCCACTGAGGTAGGTGTGACAGATGAGACTATTCTGCGGATAGATTCGATAGGTCCAAGAGGCGGAGATTCAGAGTAGATGAAATCTCGGATTTGTCTCATCGCATCCTCCCTGAAGATACTATCTCCTTGCCCCACCGGGTCCTCGAGAGCATGACCAGGCAAATCTAAATTCCGATTATAGATTAGCTTCAGTCATGCAGCGCAACAGCAGAG
Organism: Nitrososphaerota archaeon; assembly: GCA_022572285.1. Classification (GTDB taxonomy): domain Archaea; phylum Thermoproteota; class Nitrososphaeria; order Nitrososphaerales; family UBA57; genus B1T1B5. The sequence continues at coordinate 3,376 of JACZWF010000021.1, forward strand.
GGACATTTGAACCTTGAGCCTGCAAGTAGCGTTGCGCCAAGGCAACAGCGCGCGCTCTGGCGCGCCTCGGTGAGACAAGATTGATTTCGATGCTATCGCAGAACGTCTAAGTAGTCTCTTTTGGTTCTAGGGCCGAGATGAATAGATCGGCGATAAGTAAGGTTATCCCAGCTCTGGGTATGCATGCTACCCTAGTAGTGGAATTATGAACGTACGAGATTAACGATATAATTTTATGCTCAGTGATAACGCCACCATGCAGAGGGGTCTGATCTGAGATTCTGTTCTTTGTGCGGCAGTCTAATGAGACGTACTCGAGCTTCAATGCTCGTTTGCAGTCGATGCGGACACTCGGAAGAGCTCAGCATGGTCCCTAAGAGCCGCTCGATCCTAGATTATTTTCCTTACAAATCAAAGCGCGAATCACAAGGGGCCGTCCTTAAGAGAATTGAAGCCGAGTCAGAATCAAAGAGATTCATTATTATCGAGGCTCCAGTCGGCTTTGGGAAATCCGCTATAGCAGCCACTCTTTCCAGGTTTCTGGGCTCAGCTCATATTGTCGTAGCGACCAAGCAATTACAGGATCAATACGCAGGCGACTTTGGTTACCCCGTCGTGAAGGGCAAATCCAACTTCCAATGCTATGTCCCTACTTCGACAGGAAGCACTCTCCCTTGTCACAGAGGTAGATGCGAAGTTGATTGGTCTCTGAAGGAATGTCCCCACTATCTAACCTACGATGAGCATAGACAGCACAAAAGTGGGCAATGCATCACGACCTCAAAATGCGAAGACCTCAAGGACGGAAACCTATGCACCTACTACGAACAAAAATGGCATGGCTTCGATGCTCCCATCACGGTCTACAACTACGCATTGTTTCTGAGTGAGCTCAAGTATCCGAATGATGTGCCGAAAAGAAAGTTACTGGTATGTGATGAGGCCCATGAACTAGAGAGGCAGCTAGTGGGGTTTGCCGCTTTTCACTTGAAGAAAAGTGATCTGAAGTATTATCACGACGAATTGCGGTCAGGAGATTTCGTAATCCCTCACTTGGGAGTTGAGGATCCCTTTGCATGGATAGACGTCCTTTCCAACATCAGAGAGATGTTGAAAGAGTACCTTGAGATTCACCAAGAGGCAGATGAGGCGCAATACATGGAAGCTGTCTGCAAAAGCAGATATGAAGATATTGACAGATTCATAGACAGTCTCACAGATGACAGAACGAACTGGGTTGTAAATAATGTAAAGGTAGAGAGTACTGGATCTATTGAGGAGATCACGTTTCAGCCTCTAAGTGTAAAGAACAGCGCGGCTAAGATCTACGAATCAGCTGATAGGGTAGTCATGATGTCAGCAACTATCTTTTCAATCGAACGGTTTTGCGATTCACTCGGGATTCCCCAGTCAGAAACATCTTTCATCAAAGTAGAGGATTCAACATTTCCAGCTGAGAAGCGGCCCATATACCCTCTTAACACTGGATATCTCAGCAGGGGAAGCCTGAACGCTTCTCTTCAAGATATTGCGATGACCATTGACAAGATAATGAGTATACACAGGGACGAGAGGGGCATAATACACACAACATCATACTTCCAAGCCAGGAACATAGTTCAAAGGGTATCGGACGAGAATAGAAAACGGATTCTGACTACAGAGGGAACTTTTGATAAGTCGATTCTATTGCGAATGCACGGTTCGATTGGTGATTCTGTTCTGATCTCTCCAAGCCTCTATGAGGGCCTTGATCTGAAGGATGACCTCTCTCGCTTCCAAATCATAGTGAAGGTCCCGTATCCAGATCTTTCGGAAAGAAGAACGAAGATAATGCTGGAGAAAGATAGGGCATGGTACGACTTACAAACAGCGCAGCGTCTAGTCCAAACATATGGAAGAAGTGTCAGAAGTGAAACAGATTATGCAGTCACATACGTTCTGGATTCAAATTTTACTCGATTCTTGAGAGAACATAAAGACTTGTTTCCAAAATACATACTTGAAGCAATTAAGGATGGGCAACTACCGCAAGCCTGGAGTCCGCCAGCTCGATAGGCAGCCGGATAATACTCCACTACCATTTGGTGAGGGGAGGTGCACGCCAGAACAAAAAATTTACTAGGTCGATGTATGATAGGAATGAAGGACCGATTGGTAGGAATGAAGGACCGATTGAAGGGTCGGCCGACGACTATCTCCCATCTAGTATTACAGAGAAGGAAGATCTTACTAATCGTCATTATGGCACGTTGCTTATGAATGCCGGAATTTTCAAAGCAAGTTAGAGTTGCATATAGAGATCCTATCATGGTATATGTGAGATACTGACCAAATGGATATTTGGTCGGTTCATTTAGTGTATACTCTAAATGGAACATCAGAAGAACTTACCAACATGCATAATGAGAAATCGTTTTCCATTTCTGCAGTATAATTTAAGAGCCCCTGAGGTCTCCCGAACATACGTATCCGAGTTTATTTCTTGAGATGTGGGTAAAATTTACACAGATTGGCTCATTGTATACCCGGTTGGGTTCACATCCCGGCGACCGCACCTTCTTCCGATGCTGACCTACGGATGTGTCATCTTAAGCTATTTCTACGGAAATCCGTTTTATACAGCCAAATTCCATAATTATTATGCAGGACTATACTCGGTTGGGTTTACGCGTTCTGTAAACTCTGCAAATCTCCGGCCCTTTAACAGGTCTCTAACTAGTGGACCCTAAAGTGGTAATAAAATCGATATTAACGGTGTAGCGAGCTAATCCACCGGACGATGTATAGATGATTATTGACTTGGTGACCGTGTTAGGGCTTGTTGCCGCCACCCTTACTACTATCGCTTTCATCCCTCAGGTAATCAAGACGTCTAGAACAAAATCGACAAAGGACATCTCCAAGGGGATGTTCACCTTAATGATCTCTGCATCCTTCTTGTGGCTCATTTATGGATTCTTGATTAGTTCCCTGCCTGTAATCATCGCAAACTTCTTTTTACTGATCTTATCGACAATCATTCTAAGTTATAAGCTCAAGTACAAGTGAATCAGTGCTAACTCTCCAACTGTCTATCTGTCGCGAACGACAGCATAGATAGAAATAAATCAACCAGACTTCACCTTTCTATGCTATTCTTATTCGTTCGCCAAACCGTTGAGGATTGTGTGAAGTGGAAACAAGTATTCAACGAGTATCCTTCCACTCCTCAGTCCGCCGGTTCCAAGGGCACCGTCACTTCAAGGGTGCAGATAACCCTAGCGAGATAGTTACACTCGAAGAGTGGGATAGTTTTGAGAATGCCAAGAAGTATGCCCAATCCGATGGAAAACGGGCGATGCAGAGAGGTGGTGTCTCGGGAATTCCTGACGTCTACGTCTCTACTAATTAATCACATAATAACCAAGGAATTGAGGATCTTCATTGCTTCGTCAACCAGGCACCGAGTCAATCTTAAGACCGCTCTAAATAATAGGATTGTATACCCGGTTGGATCAAATCCCGCTGATCGCACCTTCTTCCACCACAGCAATTTCAGGATTTGATCTATTTTTTATATGGTCTTGGGGGCTGGCATTATCATGATTGATCAGATTGAAGAAGTGATACTTACTCAGGATCAGAAACGTGAATTCAACCTGACCCCGATCTATGTTTCGATTTCTGCAACTGACATAGCGACTGTCTGGCGACACCTTCACTCGGCAGTGTATTTTTCGCCAGGAAAGTATCTCGGAGTCTATCGATTGGAGGGCAAGATAGCAGGACACCGCTATAAGCAGCTCAACAAAACTGAGATGGATGTTGTGGAGAAAGCTGTTAAAGAACGAGACCATAAAGGTGAGGTCATTTTCAATTTGCAGGAACTCACTTCCTCTCGAGAAACCTCCTAGGCTCCCTTTTCACTCAAAAGCTTCCTAGCGTAATTAAAGTCGATTTTTTCTTCTCGTATCATCAACCCTGCAATTTCCTCGACAGTTGCGCCTCTCGCACCAGCGGAGATTGCAATGTTATGCGCATGCAATCGCATGTGGCCTTTCTGAATTCCTTCTGAAACCAATGCTCGGAGGGCGGCCAAATTCTGCGCAAGTCCAACAGATCCCATCACCTCCGCCAGTTCCGGAGCTCCTGAAACACCGAGTATTTTGAGACAAATCTTAGCTATGGGATGCACCGTGGATGCGCCTCCGACTGTTCCCACAACGATTGGTATTTCTAGCCTTCCGATAAGATCTCCTTTTTCATTTTTTTCCCATGATGTAAGTGGCAGATATCGTCCTCCCAAGGACGCATATGAGTGAGCACCGGCCTCCAAAGCTCTGGTATCCTGACCCGTAGCCAACCCTACAGCTATGACCCCATTCATTATCCCCTTGTTATGGGTCACTCCCCGATATGGATCAGATCTTGCAAAAGAGTCCGCGTCCAAGATTGCCTCAACAACTTCTCCTCCACCTAGTGCCTCCTTGTCAAACAGGGCAGTCGCCGTAACCAATCTCTCCGAAGCTAAATTAGAAATTATCCCCATTACTACTCTTCCTCCGCTTAACGACTCAACAATAGGAGCTATTTCTTCAGCCATCTTGTTGCAAGTATTTGCCCCCATCGCATCCTGGCAATCGACAAATAGTTCCACGATCAACATATCACCTCTATCAGTCCCTAGCCGTCTTACCTTGAGATCCTTCGCACCTCCACCGAGAGAATTAAGAGTCGGAGCCCGTCTGTTCGCCGTCTCGAGTATCAAATCTTTGGATCCTATAATTGCACTCTCGGCGCGATTGAAATCGCGGGGCTTGACTACTTGTATTTGGGCCCTCATCTTAGAGCTATGACTTTTTGCAGCAAATCCGCCACGTAAACGAGCGATCTTTGCTCCATTGCTCGCCGCTGCTATTACTGATGACTCTTCTGTAGCCATAGGGATTAGGTAGTCTTTACCGTTAATGAGAAAATTGATTCCGATACCAATAGGAACGGAAAAACCACCGACCACATTCTCTGACATTCTCTCTGCATCTCTCACCTCCAAGCCGAAGTTTTGGAGTGATGATATTTCTTGGTCCGTAAGATTAGCAAATTTCTTCACGAATTCCAATCTTCTCTTGTGAGAAAGCTTGTAGAACTCTGAGAGACTGGACGACCTTTCTGTTACCATCTTCGTGGGTGGTAGCGAAATATCCTTTATAGACACAGCGAATACTAGGCTATGTTCATTATCTTTGCCGAGAGCAACTCGAAACGAAAGACACTTTTCATTTTCACCGAATACTGCTTGTATAGGTAATCTACTGTTTTCTCGCTAAGATCTGCTTTGAACACATTGAGTTCAAACGAAAGATCTTCACCAAACTTGAGGTCAGATAGCCTAAATTCCTTGGGCAGATCTAGCGTAGCTATATATCTTCCATCAGGGAGCTTATCATGAAATTGGATATCTACCCTATGTTCTTTCTGATTAACATCTAGGAGGTACCCAGAAAGACTGAGCTTCTTGTCAAATTCTAGATTAGCACCTGAAATCTCTTCAGCAATCCATTTGGGAAATCCTTCAGGCATTTATTCCGACTCTCATCCATTTTCTTCTTAAAGTTAGCGATACTTAGGTTCGGACCGAGGCAATGGGCCTTCCTCAAAGGTTTTCCCTGAGAGCGGTGGCAATAATTGGAGCAACACTCACATAACTCACCTGACTAGGTATGGTATCTGTTCCGACAACGACGTCGACCCCAGAGATGTAGATGTTTGCCAATGCATTTCCGCTTAATACCGGATGTATACACCCTACAACGACTTTTTTCGCACCTGCTTCCCTCAGCAGTTTTACTGCCTCCACTATAGTTCCTCCGGAGCTTATGATGTCGTCTATGATTACAACCTCTCGTCCAGTCAGATCTAAGGGTTTACCATCCTTTGTCGTAATGCTTACCTCTGTCGCGCTATAACGTGTCTTTATCATTATCTCATAGCTGGTTCCTATCTTTTCAGCCGCTACCTTTGCCCATTGCTCGGATTCGAGATCAGGTCCAATTACTAATGGATTATTCATCTCGACATTTTTCCTGATCCAATCGGCAACCTCTGGAACTGCGGTTAGGTTCTTCGTTGCTATTTTCAACAAACTACCCAGATCTGGAACCCTCTGTAAGTGCAGATCAATCGTGTATATCATATCTGCCCCTACCATTTCGATAAACTTGGCGATTAGGTGAAAGCTGAGTGGTTCGCCGGGATTGAATCGCGCATCTTGTCTTGCATAAGCAAAGTAAGGGATAACGGCGGTCACAGATTTTGCCTCACCATCCTTTAGAGCCGATGCGGCCAGGAGATATTCAATTAGGAGGGAGTCGGGTTTCAATCCCATGGGATGGATTAGAACTACATCCTCCCCCTTGATATTATCATGGAACCTGACGTACTTTTCACCATCTGGAAATTCAGTTGCCTCGAATTTCCCAAGTTTTACACCAAGTAGTTGCGAGGTCTTGGCCGCGAGCACAGTTCCTGCTGAGCCCCCAAAGATAATCAGATCCTTTCACCCAGTTATTGTATGTTGAAGAGATCCTTCATCATAAGGTATACACCCGCAGGCGGAACGAGTCCCTTCTCGGTGATTATGAGATCGATATATTCAGGTGGAGTTATGTCGAAAACCGGATTCTTTATCTTCAAGGCTGGGTAAGCATCAAGTATTTCCTTTGGGCAGACTTCGGTCGGATCTCGTTCCTCTATCTCCACGAGATCGCCATAGATTGTTTGAGGATCGAACTTGAAAGTCTCCGCGGCGACCATCACTTTAACCCTTGATTCATGGGCTAGGGTCGCTATCTGTGACGTACCAATCTTGTTCACTACTGCTCCATTTACTGTTATAGCGTCCGCTCCAACGACTACTTTATTGATGTCATCCATGAAGAGTCGTACTGCGGAATCGACAATCATTGTCACATCGATTCCGTGCTTGGCTAGTGCTACCGATGTTTTGTGTCCTTGATGCTTGGGTCGGGTCTCCGTGTTAAAGACCTTGATTCCCTTTCCTTGATCGTGAGCCGTCTTCAAAACACTAATTGCAGCTTCACTATTGCAGTGAGTCAGGATGGTATCACCGTTTCGAATCCTCCTCGCTCCAATCTCTCCTATTCTCGTCATCGCCTGTGCGCTCTCCTTGACAAATTGCTCAGCTGACGACATTGTAGCGGCCCTGATACCTTCAACAGAGCTACCATTAGCATAAGCCTCCTTTGTTTGGAGGAGAACGTAGTTCACTGCATTGGGCAACGAGACGGCAGTTGGTCTGGCTGACTTTAGCTTTTCACCCGCTTCGACGATGGATTTGTACAGGTGGTCTCGGTCTTTGGAGGGGCAGCTCTCTGTGAAATCCCTGAGCGCAGCTGCCGCAAGCTGAGCGATCCTTCCAGCTCCATGGACCCTCATCTCACGGATACTGATAAAGGCCTTATCCACCTCTATGCTTGCTCCTTCTTGAACTATCGGTACACTTACCGACGCGTCAGTTGTTGACATTTATTGTTCAAACTTGTTTACTATGGGAAGTTACTTAAATGTTAAGAATACAAGAACTGGCTCATAGACAAAGAAATAATAGTCCGCCCTCCGTCCAAAGCTGCGAATGGATTACAAGACTTGTTCTCGGGTTGCAAATAATTGAAAGGTGACAGGCAGTACTTGAAGATAGCCCCCTCGATGTTGGCATCAAAGCCTGAAAAATATGTTGATGACGTGAAGATCCTGGAGAAGGCTGATGTAGATTGGTTCCATATTGATATGCTTGACGGAACTTTCACTGGAACCTATGCCTTTCCACCTGAGGACCTCGCAAGAATAAACGAAGCGTCGGATTTTCCCATGGATGTTCACCTCATGACCAAACATCCAATCGAATCAATCGGAGCTTACATCGAGGCCGGTGGAGATATGCTGACGGCCCATGTCGAGACAGTTAATCCGCGACATTTCATTGATGCTGTAAGAAAGCATGAGAAGATGGTTGGCTTGGCAATCAACCCTGAGACAGATTTTGCGATCCTATCGCCGTTTGTTGGAGAGATAGATCGAGTACTCGTAATGACTGTCCATCCCGGAAAGACTGGACAGGCGTTCATCGAAGAGCCCCTAAGCAAAGTCCGAGAAGCTCGAAAGCTGATCGACAAGCACCGTTACAATTGTGAGCTCACCGTTGATGGTGGGGTTAACCTCAAAACTGCCCCGTTGGCAGTGGAGGCCGGGGTCGATGTTGTAGTCTCGGGTGCTGGAATTCTCTACAGAAAGGACATGGCCCAAGCAGTATCGGATCTGAGAGCTCTTGGAAAATAATGACTACTTCCGTCCAGCGATCTCCAAGCACTTCTTCACGATATTCTCAGTCGTAAATCCAAACTTCTCCAGCGCGACTTCTCCAGGAGCCGATGCTCCAAAGGTCGTCATGCCGATCGAAACTCCGTCCAATCCGACATAGTGCTCCCAGCCAAAGGTGGCAGCTGCTTCTACAGAAATTCTCTTTCTAATCTCTGGCGGCAGAACTTCGTTGCGATAATCATCCGACTGTAAGTCGAACAATTCCCAGCTCGGCATGCTAACCACTCTCGCATTGACGTTATATTCTAGAAGCTTTTCTTGAGCATAGACTGACCGGAATACTTCGGACCCAGTTGCTATGATTATGATATCCGGCTTTCCATTCCCTGCCTCCGAAAGTATGTATCCTCCTTTTCTTGCCCCGTTCGCTGAGGCTAATTTGGTCCTATCTAAGCTTGGAAGATTTTGTCTGGTAAGGACTAAAGCCGTTGGACCATTAGTATTGGTTAGGGCGACCCTCCATGCCTCAACGGTCTCGCTGGCATCCGCGGGTCTAATTAAAGTGAGGTTCGGCATCGCCCTCAAATGCGGAATCTGCCCTATTGGTTGATGGGTAGGACCATCTTCACCCGATCCAATGCTATCGTGGGTGAAGACATAGATTAACCTTAGCTTCATCAAAGCGGCAAGTCGGATGGATGCACGCATATAGTCAGAGAAAATAAGGAATGTGCTGCCAAATGGGATCAGACCATATACCGCCATTCCATTGAGTATTGCACCCATAGCATGTTCTCTTACCCCAAAGTGGATGTTTCTGCCCTTCGGATCATAAGGTTGGTTATCGGTGCTTTCCTGTATTCTAACGTTTGTGGAGTCCATTAGATCAGCTGAACCTCCAATAAGCGATGGAATCTTCTGGGCTATATGATTCAGAACCTTACCTGAGGCCTGTCTTGTGGCCATTTTCTCATTATTGTTGAAGGTTGGCAAGTCTGACTCCCAGCCATTAGGTAGAGGATTCGCCCGCTCCTGTTCCAAGCTAGCGGCTAATTCGGAGTGATTCTTTGCATACGCTTCATAAACTTCGTTCCATTCAGATTCAAATGAGTCAC
>JACZWF010000177.1 GCA_022572285.1 Nitrososphaerota archaeon
TCTATAGCTCGTACACCTACTAAAGTTAAGCTGCATATCCCTAATATCTTTCTTATTCCCACTGATATGTGAGGAATATCTCTTCTTCTAGGCGAGAACGTACAGTCCTCTGCCTTGCTGGCCGCGGGGGACATAAAATTCGAAGAGATCGATAGCCTATATATTACACAAAATGCTTTCCCTTTTTGTGTCTATCCGGCCACGTCTATCGCTCTTTCTGACTCTAGCACTTCTTCTTGCGTTCAATTCGATATCGATTCTCTCAACCGAACTGGCGGTGGGACAGGTCCCTAATAGTTCCGATGGAGAGTTCAATTGGAAATATGCGAACCACAATAGCTGGGGGACCAATTATAGTCCGCAGACCGAAATCAACAAGGATAACGTGCATCTCCTAGAAATTAAGTGGGCCTTTCCCATTCCTTCCGCATCTGAATTTAGAGATCTTCAGCCAACAATACCGTTGACTGAAGGAGCGATGACGCCTCCACTCATAGTTGATGGAATAGTATACATCGCTTCTAACCTGAGAAACATCTATGCTATAGATGCTGAGACTGGGGGATTGGAATGGGAGAATCTTTGGGACTTTGACTGGCCTAGGGCCTATTCCAGACTCCCTCTGACCGGAGGAGGTACTCATGTTCATGCGATAAATTACCTCAACGGCCTGATCTATCCAAGTAACGTGGCGTGCTCTATTCGAGCAATTGATGCCGATTCGGGAGAACTGAGCTTCCAAATTGAAGACATCTGCAAAGACCTTGAAGGGAACTTGTATGACTGGCCCGATTATCAAGGACCTGGCTTATGCGGCCTTCAGTCGAACCCTCCCGTCCTCTACGACAAAGGGAGTATCCTCATTGCAGGCATGTGTGGGGCTGATCTTAACTGGGGAGGTAGATCGTTTGTTGATGGTTATGATCTTTCGGTTGACCCTCCTGAGAGAATCTGGAGAACATTCCTTCAGCCGCCGGCGGAAGGAGATCCTGAATGGGCCCTTCGCAATTGTGAGAAAGGAACTTTCTTTTCCTACAAGGCATGGGTTGAGGAAGGACGACTTGGGATTCCATGTTCGGAGGTTCCAAGGGAGAATTTGATTAATGACTGGGGTGTTCCAAAACACTACAACTCGGCAGTGTCAGAACTTTGGGGACAGATTGCAGTTGATGAAGAAACCGGATTGGTGTATTTGGGAACGGGGAACCAGGCCGGCTGGATTAATCAGACTTACTCGCCCGGACCGAATTTGTTTGCATCATCTATAATGGCTCTAGATGCACTTTCTGGCGAGATTAGGTGGTGGTATCAGACAGTTCCTCGAGACATGGTCCAATCTGATGCTGGATGGAATACTATTCTAGCTCGTGTAGATTTCCAAGGCGAGGAAAGGAAAGTCGTAATAAAGTTCACCACGACCGGATTGGTCTGGACACTTGATGCATTTACTGGAGAACCTCTTTGGATATTCGAAGCAGATTTCCTCAAAAGCAGGACTGATGTGGATGGAGTCAGAAGAGGTAGGTATTCGGGTGTAATTTCAGCCGGGCCAAATACAGGCTATGGGTATTGGAATGATCCGTTAAGTTATTTTGATAAGCAGGAGAAGAGATGGCTAAACGATCCATCAACTGATTGGTTCTACGTCATACCCGCAAGGGCTGGAGAGGGTGATATTTCTTTTGATCCAGAACGGCAGAGCATCTACGTGCCTGTTAGTCAGGGATGGGACGCACAGGGCAGAGCCGGACCGCATGGCCCAATCGGACAGACTCCTGGTGACTTTAGCGTAAGCCTGCCGAATCAAGCCAAGAACACTACAATTTTTTCAATTGATGCCGAAAGTGGAGATGTTAGATGGAGCTACTTCATTGACGGAGTCGCATTTAGAGGTGGTGTGGTATCGAGCGGTGGTGTCGTATACGCTCCCGCTGCCGATGGTTTTCTCTACATGTTAGATGCTGACAATGGGGAACTCCTTCACAGGATTTCATTCGGCTCCGCCTTGGTCATACAACCTACTATCGGCAAGACTTCAAATGGTGAATCGAGGCTTTTCATTATGACAGGTGGAAGAGGAAGGCCGGAGGTGGGAGGGTTACCTCAGACTCCCACTCCAGGTGCTTTGCTCTCTTACGGACTCGCCGAAATTGTAGAACCTGTAATTGTAGAACCTGTAATTGTAGAACCTGTAATTGTAGAACCTCCAGTCGATCCCAGAGTTGAGGAAGATGTAAACCAGCAGAGACCACCTGCGCGAGATGAGCCAATTCTAGAAGATCAGGATTCATTCCCCGGAACCCTACTGATTGGCGGCTTAGTTGTCGTAATCGGAACGGGGGTAATAATCCTTCTTCTTCTTCTGCTTCTAAAGAGGAAAGGGTAAAAGTTAACCGATGATCCATTCTGCGCTCCTGGGGCCATGATGCATTCATGTATATGCAAACGCCGTAGGTGTCTTGCATGGACGTGGATAAGACTTGATTTGCTGCAAACTAAGTACACCTAATCCACCTCGTAGAAGTTCTGGTGGAGAATCTGTCCAGTTCGTGGCCCGCTGAACTTCAGATATTTCTAATGTTGTTCGTCAATCCACGCTAAACCTATTAGGCTCTTTTTCCTCCGACCTAACGTGTCCCAGAGGAGGGTGGCCACCATGGTAATAGCTCTCGTATCGTCATTGCTTATTTCTTCTACCGGTTGGAGCCCATTAGTCAGCAGTGTGGCAACAGAATCCGAAGTCGGTTTTAATTCAGTAGCTCCCAACTACGACTATCACGCCACAGGTTTTAACCCCCAGACTCAGATAACCCGTGAAAATGTAAAATTTCTAGAATTGAAGTGGCTATTTCCATGGCCCGACTCTGAGGGAATACAGGGAATCACTCCCAGAATCGGATCAATTTCTCAGCCATTGATAGTTGATGGGATCGTGTATGGACGCATGGAAAATTTGAGGATTTTTGCAATTGATGCCAAGACGGGAGAAAAGATCTGGGACTATCAACCTCCAAACTCTCTAGTGAATATGGAGCGAGCACAAGAAACTCTTCCTATAAATGTTATCTTTGCTCCATCACTGTCAAGTCATGCCCATAGTTTCTCATACTACCAAGGTCGAATCTATGCTCCTTGGCCTAACTGCCAAGTTTTTGGAATAGATGCAAAAACGGTAAGGCATCATTAGTGACAGTGGGCATAGGGGTAAAATAATCATCTGTATAGAAACTTGATCTCATATGAGAGATTGAGCTTAGAGAAACCTTTTGGAGTGCCCATAAGCGGTCAGCTTCTGATTCTCTAATTGTTCCTTTAAGTTTTTGAATTTCGATTGAGTCTTTGTCTCCTGTTTGCTTATTAGGAAAATAGTTATTGATTAGCCAAGAAATCTTTATTTTGAGAGAG
>JACZWF010000178.1 GCA_022572285.1 Nitrososphaerota archaeon
AGATGCCAATGTTTATCTCGCTAGGCTTTTACTCAGACCAAGTCCAGAGATACCTGGATATTATTGGCCCGCGTTTAGTGAAGATAATTATTTTCGAAGAATTTATTCGGGATGTCCAGGGTACAGTCAATGAGATCATCAAATTCTTGGGCATTGATCCTGATGATTCAGAACCTATCACAGCGAAAGCGCACAATGTTGCCGCTAGAAAATTACCCAAGAGTCGGATCTTGAGCAGTAGTAAGTTCCTCAGGGTTTCATCGCTCCTTCCGTCAAGGCTTAGAGCGGCTATCAAACCACGAGTGTACACGGAGATAACAAAGCCCTTGATGGAACTAGGCGACAGGAAAATTCTTGAGGACCTTTATCGAGCAGATGTAAAACGACTTTCTAACATCTTGAATCGGCCGCTCCCATGGAAGTGGGTTTCGTAATTACATGAAAGATCATCTTCATAATAAGGGTAACCGCTATTCTACGACACAATTGCCATAAGGTTACGACTACAGGAAGTGGAGTTTCTATTTTTGCACGACCATCTAAAGAGAACTTGGGGGTCGGTCGTTACCAAGTTCTAGTCTAGAATTAGACAAAATATCTTCTATACACACATATAGACAGCGAGCAAACAATTTGAATCTAGTTCCTTGAAATCCTTACTGATGGATAAATTCGGGCCTCCAAGGCAAATGTGGCCCACTTTCGTACATGCAAGCACCATTAATTACCCAAGAGATCTGAATCTCGTCGATTATCTCCTGGACCAACATGTAGAACGAGGGGATGGCAACAGAATAGCGATCCTCTTTGAAGGTCATGTAATCTCTTATTCAGAACTACAGTTAGATGTGAACAGGTTTGCTCAAGGACTTTTGAAGCGGGGGGTAGAGATCGGAGATAGAGTAGTAATCCGTCTTCCCAACATTCCGGAGTGTGTAATCGTTACTCTTGCTGTGATGAAGCTTGGTGCGATTCCCGTTCCGACTCACGTAGCTCTCAAGTATTCTGAGGTCAAGTATATCGTTCAAGACTGTGATGCCAGGATTGTGATTACCAATGCTGGAGGTATAGAAGAGATAATGGGTCTCACCTCCGACCAAAGGGAAATTAGAATAATAGAGGTTGGGGAATCAAATAATTTGCCGGACATTGAGAATTATTCGGAGATCATTGAGCAAGACAGTTCACAGAGCTTTCTTTCGGTTAAAGTGGATCAAGACGAGATTGCGGTCGTCCTCTATACTTCTGGAACCACGGGGCCCGCAAAAGGATGTATTCATTCCCATCTAGAATACCTCGCAGTCACAGATTCCTATGGGAAAAATGTTCTAGATGTGAAGAAGAGTGATGTCATTGGAGGACCTCCCAGTATCTCGTTTGCTTACGGACAAACTGGTCTTTTTGCAATACCGCTACGGTTTGGAGCAGCGATTTCTCTCATGCAACGGTTTGAGCCTAAGCGATGTTATGAACTAATCCAAAAACATGGAATAACAATTCTTTATGGAGTGCCGAAAGCTTATCGAGCTCTGCTCGCCCTTTCTAACCACGAGCAGTTCGACATCCACACACTTAGATTAAGTGTGACAGCCGGTGAGCCATGTCCTCCACGCGTCCAGGCAGAATGGGAGAAGCGGACCGGCACTAAAGTATTCGATCACCTTGGCTCTACAGAGATGTTTGACGGATTCATCTCTTCCAATTCTCAATTTTACAAGACTGGTTCTATTGGAGTCCCAGTACCTGGATATGAGGTAAGGGTTCTGGATGAGAATGGAGAAGATTGTCCTCCTAACGAGACAGGCCATCTGGTTGTGAGAGGTCCAACGGGAACAAGGTATTGGGAGAGTCAGGAGAGGCAGATCTCGGCCGTCCGTCAAGGTTGGAATTATACAGGAGATCTGGTCTATCGTGACGGTGGTGGAATGTTTTGGTACATATCAAGGGAAGATGATTTGATCAAGACTTCAGGGTATAGAGTATCTCCATTCGAAGTAGAGGAGATAATACTCACACACCCTGCGGTAAACGAGGTCGCAGTAGTTGGAGTACCTGACAACGAAGGCAGTCAGAAGGTGCTTGCACACATCGTTTCAAAATCAGGCGAAGAAGTTTCGCCAGAGGAGATAATAACATTTGTTAAGGAACGGATTGCCTTCTACAAAGTACCAAAAGAAGTCAAGTTTGTTGAGATTCTGCCACGTGGAGTGACTGGTAAGATAAAGCGCGTTGCAATAGCAGAAGCGGCCAGTCGACCTAGAAAGAGGCTATCGAGATGAATCTAGTCTACAAGTCCTCTGAAGGACCGGAGCAGCTCATGGGGTACAAACGTATCTTGGAGATAGCGAAGGATCTGGAAGGTAAATTGGGAATTCAATTCTCAAAGGCACAGAAGCTTCTACTCTTGGAGCGTGGAACTCTGGAGGGACTTTTGACCGTCCTGCAAGGCAATCCCATTTCTGTCAGGGTAATCAAGCAGGGATTTGTCGAACGGACGTTTGTACGTAATGTGATTCTGGTCGACTCTAAAACTAATGAAGATCTAGTTGAGGCGGAGAGCATCGTATTCCTAGATAGACTAGATGTCGAGGTGGCCGATGACCTCAGGGAAGGAAGGCTCGGGATAGGTGAGATAATGGCGAAGCATGAAAAAGAGAGTAGACGTGAATTCGTCGAAGTTGGTTTCGATGAGAAACTGAACAGCTTCTATCGAGTCTATGACATTCATGTTCGGGGGAAACCTTGGTTTCGAATAAAGGAACTTTTCAGCGCCTCCCTCTATAAGAATCACGAAGAGATCTGATCTAAATCTCAAGCTTTGACAAAGAAGATTCTTGTAACCGGTGCGGCAGGTTTCATTGGAAGCCATCTTGTAGATCGTCTGATTGAGGAAGGAAATCATGTTATAGCTTATGATAGTCTAAGCCAGGGAGATCTGAAGAACCTTTCAAGATGGGACGGAAATCCTCTTCTTGAATTTGTAAAAGGAGATGTCACAGATACTTCAAAGCTGGAGAAGGCATCCACAGATTGCGATGCTGTCTTCCATTTGGCAGCAAATCCAGAGGTTAGGCAGGGTGATCATTCAGTCCACTTTCAACAGAATGTCTTTGCAACCTTCTGTTTGTTGGAGGCAGCCTCATCGGCGGGGGCGAAAGACTTTCTATTTACCTCATCGTCTACTGTATACGGAGAGCCAAAACAGTTACCTACGCCAGAGAAATATTCTCCGCTGATGCCGATATCAATGTATGGGGCTAGTAAATTAGCCTCAGAAGCGCTCATCTCAGGGACTTGCAATACAAGTGGGATGCGAGGTTTAATCTTCAGACTCGCAAATGTAATTGGTCCCCGCTTGCGCCATGGAGTGATATTTGACTTCATTAACAAATTACGAAA
>JACZWF010000179.1 GCA_022572285.1 Nitrososphaerota archaeon
CGCAGGTCCGGATCAGAACCTCCAGTGTGGAATCAGATACCCCATTTGAAGCATACACCAGTACAGTCCCATCAAAGTCGATCCCCATCTGCCTTCTCGCCTCAGCAGTGGGTAGCGGAGCAATCACCTCGGCATCAGTTCCTGGGGGAAGACGCATAATTTGGTGATCTCTAAGACCTAGTGACTTGACCTTGCTGTTTAAGGCTTCATTAATAACTGTAACACCATCCGCAGATACTCGGGACTGCTTTTCAAGCCAGCCCTCTAAACGGCGTCTTAAGGGATTAATCTTGTAGTTTCTGTAATGACCTCCCATTGTCCACAGATCGTCCCAATCATTCACAAGAATCTTGCATCGGCCGACTTTCCTGGCAACCAGTCCTGGAAGAAACGTGTTCAGATAATGGGAGAAGGAATAGATTACATCAAAATAGTCCTTGACTACCCAGAAAGTCCTAAGAGAGATATCCCATGGCAGCATGTGATGGGTTAACCATCGCCCTCCCCAGAACCTAGGTGTTTCGAGTATGGTGATGCCATCCTCCAAGCGCTTTGTAAGGTGGGTCCTACTACCGTTAGGAGGCACACCTAAGGTCATTACTGTAACGTTATGTCCGCGACTGGCCATGGCTTTAGCCAGTCTTAGTACTCGGACGGATATTCCTACCCCACTGATACCAGTACATAAGAACAGGATTTTCATATCGGTTATTCGATGGAGAGAAACACCTAGAGCTTCCGGATGCTTACATTATTCTATAAGGATCTGGGAGGGCTCGGTTCCTATGCAGAGCGGATTCAGTTGTCATAGGGTGCGTATATTGAATCTGTCGATGTTAGTGAGGAAGATCAGGGAAGCTTAGCGGCATCCGAAGTAGGGGCGGGTCGACATCTATCCGAATAATCCCCGGGATGTGAAAGAGATCTGTGGGATAGCCCCATCCTATTTGCATAAGGTTTAGTTGAAGGACACCAATTACATATTACCTAACTCTTTTATCTGTTTCTATCCTCCCAGAAACAGCATTAGATCGCGTCGAATTAGACCTCTGGTTACTCGGAGCCACGCTTTTATGTCCAGAGACCGGTTGCTGTTGGATGAATACCGCATAGGCTGTGGAGCATCTTGACTATACCTCGCGTAATCCTTGGGGCCAATCTGGTTTACCATTACAGAAATCTTCTGCTTAGTGCTCCGTAATTCTCGAATGTAGGGTTCATATATATTCCTCCCCACGAACCGGGAAGGTTTTACTCGATAGACTGCCAAACTAGGGTCGTAGATCCACCGATTTAGCTTTTTGAACCCGTGAAAGTGAGTATAGACCAGAGGCTCACCATCGACTGTAACGTGGCCTGAATGCAGACGCAGAGCATAGTTAGTGATATTCCACGGCGCCAGACCAACTCCCTTGTGTTTCGAAACAGTGACACCGGGAAAGCGGGAAGGCCATTCATCCAGATATTTCTGATCGGCAAACCGCCCATCTTCGACTCTATCGTAACACCACTCCAGACATCTCTCCCTCCACCAATGAAGGCATTCCTTCGCGGAGTTATCATTTTTGAAGCAGAGCAGCCCAACGTTGTAAATTCCAAACTGCACTAAATGACTAAGGTGAGGAGGGAAGCGGTGCTCCACTATGTAAATTGAATCCGAGCCCATCTCATCGTACATAGATTGCAGAGACCCAAAAAAGAAAAGGTCGGCATCCAGGTATGTTATCGCGTCAATGCCAGGAGAGGAGTTTAGAATGTACAAGATTAGTGAAGGCGTACAGGTGAAGTAATATTCGATGAGGGATCGGTTGTTCTTGGCAGCAAGAAGGGGTTCGTCTCCCTTTTCGAACTCTTTGAGCGATATAGGCTGGAGATTAGGCAGCCCAGATTGGGAAAGAAGGGCGTAGGTCAGATCGTCCATGCATAAGGTCCAAAGCATAAAGTCTGAGCAGTGCCGGCTTAGAGAGTTATACAAAGCGATACCTTTATCCAAGTAGTTGTAATCGAAATAGGTGCAGAAGTGTCGCAACAGATTCCTCGGCTAATTACCCTTCCCAGTTGCGCAAGAGCTCACTGATAGAGTGAATCCGCTCTTCACTTAATTGGGGATGCATCGGAAGGCTGAGTACCTCCCGACACATCCTTTCCGTGCAGGTTAGTGTCCCTTCAACTCTTAACCGGCCCCGATAGGCAGGCTGGAGGTGTACCGGCACGGGATAGTGGATAGCCGTATTGATACCCAGCTTTTTGAGATACTGCTGAAGAGAATCTCTTCTAGGGGAGCGGATAACATACTGATGGTAAACATGGCTAACGGAACCCTTCTCCATTGGAAGGGTTAGCTTCGTTGATGAGAGGATCTCGTCGTAGACTCGGGCCAGTTTACGCCGCTGCTCATTCTCTTCATCCAGGTAGTTAAGCTTTACACGTAGTATTGCGGCTTGGAGCTCATCCAGCCGTGAATTTACCCCGGGAGCCTCGCTCATGTGCCGCTGATTCTTCCATCCATATTCCCTTAAGGATGTTACTTGGGCGGCCAAACCTGGATTATCAGTGACAACTATACCACCATCTCCTAACGCCCCCAGGTTTTTGGTTGGGTAGAAGCTGAAGGCTGCGATGTCGCTCCAGGCGCCGGTTCTCCGTCCCTGGTAAACAGCTCCATGGGATTGGGCGCAGTCCTCGACAACATAAAGGTGATGTTTGCTAGCGATGGCATTGATCCCTTCCATATCCGCAGGATGACCGTAGAGATGTACAGGTAATATGGCCTTAGTCTTAGAAGTGATGACGTATTCGATTTGGTTGGGGTCAATGGTAAAAGTATCTGGGTCTATATCGACTACTACGGGTCTAGCACCACACATCTCGATGGCAGCTACGGTAGCCACGGCGGTGTGGGCCACTGTTATCACCTCGTCGTTGGGACCGATGCCACAAGCCCACAGGGCAAGCTGCAACGCATCGGTACCATTCGCTACGCCTATTCCATGCCGAACTCCCAAATACTGAGCGAAATCTCGCTCAAAGGCAGCTACCTCTTCTCCTAATATATACGTGCCTTTGGACAGGGTTTGTTGGATTGCAGCATCGATTTCCGCCTTGTGCGCCAGGTAACTGGCCAATGGCGGGGACAGATGCTCGATCTCATCTCCGGAATGTTCTACTATCTCGGTCTTCTCAAGATGCATCTCGCTTTACATAGGATACCAACGCGTCGACACCATGACCTTAACATACAATATTATATCCTTACAAACCTGATGAGCCTTCCAATAGATCATAACCATATCGCAATCTATCTAGTTTACTCTACCGTTCGTTTTCCTCATCAAATCCAATCATACTCTCAACTACATAGCGTGGCCGATCCCTCACCTCATGAAAAACCCT
>JACZWF010000180.1 GCA_022572285.1 Nitrososphaerota archaeon
TGAGGATGGCACACCTGCGGTTGTGATCAACCCTCACGATGAAACATTCAATGATACCTTGAGCAATGCTGCAGAGATGAGAGCCAGAGGAGCTATCATTATTGCCATCTCATCAGTTAACAATGAGTTGTATGACTACTGGATCCCCATACCAGAGACCGATCCATTTCTGCAGCCTATATTGGAAGTGCTTCCGTTGCAGCTCTTAGCGTATTACACTGCGCTGGAGAGGCAGACCGACCCAGATCATCCGAGGAACCTAGCCAAGTCTGTCACGGTGAAGTAAGATCCCATGGGAACTTCCGACTTTCTATCGTGAGCTTATCATTCGTTGTTCATCCCGTTGCTCTAATCTGTCTCTCCCTTCTGGCGAAGCTGCTCAATTGCGAATTCCTCAATTCCCAGACAATCACACATAGGTCTATTGGGGGGATGATTCATAACAAGAACCTTCCTTGCCATCGAATCCATGAGTCTTTGGACAAGATTCTTATCTAGAGTTGGAGGTATCCACTCTGATAAAAATATCATCCAGGGGTACTAGGTCGATACTGGTAGTTGGGATCATAGCCTTCCTGACGATTGGGTCGTTCATAATCACATATCCTAGACCTCAACAGGTGCCACACGATCAAGCCCCGGGTCCTGCTCCCGATGCAGACGAAGATCAAGTAATAGTAATAGAAATAGAAATAGAAGACCCACTCCCTGACCCTGGGCGAGAAGGAAAGGCTGGAGGAATTCTTACCTTAGCCAATCGTGGAGATCCGCCAGCCGGGTTTGATACCATGCGGACGAGTAGTATCGCCCTTCACCATGTAGCTGGCGCTCTTTTTGGCCCTGGAAATTTGGTAATGCGTTGCCGCCAGAACATCTACATAGTTTGTCCATATCTAGCCAAATCTTGGTCCGCAAATCAGGCATTCACAGAGTGGACGTTCATTCTACGCACAGATATTCTATGGCATGATGGCGTCAAATTCACATCCGAGGATGTAAAGTTCTGGCTCGACATGGCAGTATGGGGCGCCATCGGTGGCGATAGAGAGAGAGCGCCCGCTTATTTTGAAGGTGATCTTAGAATTGAAAGTGTGGAGGTAGTCTCGCCCGATCAAGTACGAATTAGGCTGGATGGCCCTAATCGATTCTTTCCTGATGTACTGGCCAACCCCAGGTTGAAGATAGCACATCCACGTCATCTCATGGAAGATCGGATTGCAAATGGAGAGGTAAGCCTCAGCCCCCTCGACGTTGGGCTAGTAGGTCTGGGGCCCTTTAGATTTTCTAATTATGAACCGGGGAGCATTATTCAGGTGACACGCTTCGAACAATATTTTGAAAGCGATGCTGAAGGAATACAACTCCCCTACCTAGACGGAATAGACTATATTATTATGCCTGATCCGCTGGCGATGGATATAGCTTTCAGAACTGGACGTTTAGATGGAGGTGCACGTGGTTTTGGACATTATTTGTCAGAGGAACGGCTGCAGGGATATATTCGCGATCTAGGCGATGATTTTTTCATTGGGCAAATCGAGGGAGGCACGATCCGACTCGCCTTCAATGTGTTGAAGGATGGTCCATGGCAGGATGCGAATGTTAGGAGAGCCATGGCCCTTTGGATAGACAAGGACGCTGCCATCCCGGCTGTGCTCGGTGGTTTTGGCTGGACATCTCCAGATATTAGCCCCAATAATCCCTTTAAAGACAAGAGGTTCGTGATCTGGCCTAAGTTCGACCTAGCCCCTCTCGAGGAGAAGAGAGGTGAAGCCCTGATGCTGATGCGAGAGGCGGGCTTTGAATCTGGCTTTTCTATGGGACACTTATGCCGAGCGAGGCATCTAGCAAGCTGTCAATTCCTAAAAGATCAGCTCGCCGGACTCGGGGTGGACTTGATCCTCCAGATAGTGGATGAGGGAGAATGGAATAGAGCTCGGACAAGTCTGGACTTTGATAGTCAACAGGGATCTTTGTCAGTATTGCCTATTCCGGAGGGTACTGAAGGTGTATATGGACGATACAGTAGAAGCCCGGATGCCTATAGCAAGCATGAAGACATCCAGATTGATAGATACTATGCTGATCTGAGAGATGCTGCGACAACTAATCAACGTATTGAAATATGGCAAGATTTGCAGAGGTATCTCTTCGTTGAGCAAACCTACATCATCCCGATAGCTGAAGCAACATACGTTGTGCCTTATCGGAGTTATGTCATGGGAGTCGTTTTGCCTCCAGAAGATGGGCATACCCATACCGACTTCTCAACAGTGTGGCTCGACAGGTGATTCGACCACCCATCTAGCCAGAGGTGAACTAATTAGCTCTACTAACTCCTCGATACATTATCAATCGCCTTCTCTTATTGGGAATTACAACCTTCATCGCTTCCGTCATTATTTTCGTCATAATGCGGACATTACCTGGAGATATCGTTGGTTGGATTTTGAGTGGAGGGGGCGAAGCGGTTCATAGTGCTGAAGTTCGTGAGGCGCTCAGAAACGAACTGGGTCTAAATGACCCATTTGTTCTTCAATACCTTAGATGGGTGTACAGCATGTTGACTGGTGGGTTTGGAGGGAAATCTCTTGCAAACGGTCAGCAGATATCGGACATCGTGGCTCGCCAGCTTCCTGTGACCATGCTTCTTGCCTCCTATGCATCAGTGCTGTCAGTGGTTATTGCAGTACCTCTTGCAGCAATATCCGCTCTCCGATGGAATCGTTGGCCGGACTACCTAGCTCGATTGATCACAATTCCAGGACAAGCAATCCCGAGTTTTCTCCTTGCTCTCCTCTTTCTGCTAGGTTTGGTAATTGCATTCAAGTGGTCTCCACCCATCGTGTATACACACCCTTGGGAGGACCTTTGGAACCACGTCCAGATCGTTTTCCTACCTGTCCTTTTATTAGCATGGGAGAGTAGCTCCCATATTGCGCGAGTAACGCGCGTTCACATATTGGAAGTTCTGAATGAGGATTACATTCTCCTCGCACGCGCAAAGGGTTTGCCTGAACAACAAGTCGTGTTGAGTCATGCTTTGCGCAATGCTTTGGTTCCAACCATCACCATTCTAGGATTACAATTCGGTACTTTGCTAAGCGGTACCCTTATTCTGGAATCTATATTCGGGTTACCAGGACTAGGGCGTGGGCTCATACAAGCGGCTCTAGTTCGCGATTTTCCCGTGATCCAAACCCTCGTCACAATCTTAGTGTTCTTAATTCTCACGCTGAATCTGATCATCGACGTAATATATGGAATACTCGATCCTAGAATTCACATCTCTCCATCCAGTTACACAGCCGGTTTGCATATCCCTCGGGGAGAGACCCGACTCAAGTGAGTCACATCAACAAATTTATGACAGCTCCGTCTCTTT
>JACZWF010000022.1 GCA_022572285.1 Nitrososphaerota archaeon
AGTATCACCCTGAAGGGGATAAGCTCAAAATCCCCAGTTGGAGAGGAAGAATCCGTATCCTTACCCCGGACGGAACCGAATATGTTTTCAGTCCATCAACCGACCCTTTACAGCCTACTGATCAACCGAGGATTTGACAGAACCCTATCAATAATGATAATTAAATAACTCAATGTGTCCCTCCAAGGTATGGCAGATCGTAGGTCCATTAATCTCAGCGTGAATGACTTGGCCTTCTATTGGTCTTTCCCTGAGATTGTCGCTTATGAAAGCAAGTTCTATCAGGAGGAGGAACTCGATGTGACTATCCACAATATCACTCCTGCTACAAAAGTTCCAAACAAAAGCAAGTTGTATATGGGGTTGCTGGAACGAGGCAAGGCGGACCTCTATCACGCGGCGGAATGGGTATCGATTGGAAGAGCTGTTGCAAGTCCCGAGTCTAGAATAATTGCATGGTCACCCTGGGTACTTGGGGGTCTTAATGCTAGCTTCGGACTCTACTCGAAGCCAGAGGTTAAGGAGCAAGGACTTGAGAGTCTAAAAGGCAAGCAAATTGCAGTCGAAGAGGGAACTGGTTCATATTATACTACAATCGAGGATTTGGAAAGATATTTGCCTGTGGATTCCATAAACTTGAAGAAGGTGGGCGATCCTCACGAAAGACTCCTTCTCACCCTTAATGGTGACGTCTCGGCGGCTAGTCTTCTTGGAGTCTACACTGACCTGGCTGTCCATGTCGGCCTTGTTCAACTGTTAGAATCGAGTAGAAGGAAGGGCACGGTAATGGTATCCAGAACGGGCCTAGGAAGAGATGTCCTACATCGGTTCATTAGCGCGACAAATCGCGCGATCGAAGCAATTAATCGAGATCCTGAGGGTTACAGAGATCTTTACTTTTCCAAAGTAAAAGTGATTCTAGAACGATTTCCAGATCCGATCAAGAAACAGGGTCTAGAATTGAAGGAGAGCCTTAACATTCCCAGGTGGGCAAAGTGGGAACCTTATCCAAAGCAACGATTCGATGAGGCTTACTCTTGGATGGAAGAGAGAAAAATGGTAGAGAGCGGTTTCTCGTACGAGATGGTCTCGAGCTTGCAAGCGTTCTGAATTGCAACTAAGTGATTTTATAGGCTGATGGGCACACATCATTTAACACACATTTATCGCACTTTGGACGCCTTGACTGGCAGACAGCCCTTCCATGTAGGATTAAGAGCATGGAGATGCGTCCCCAGTTCCTCCTTTGGACAATGTGCATAAGATCTCTCTCTATGATTTCCGGGTTGGAGCTGACTGTCCATTTAAGCCTCCTTGACAACCTGGAAACATGTGTATCAACTGCTATTCCCTCTTGTTTATTGAAAACTGCTGAGAGCAATACATTCGCAGTTTTCCTTCCAACACCATCAAGTTTTAGAAGATCCGTCATGTTGCTTGGAAGTTGTGATCCATAATTATCAACAATAAGCCGAGAGGAATTTCGTATCCTAGCCGCCTTCAGATTATAGTATCCAGTCGGTCTAATCACCTGCTTCAGTTCGGGAAGATAGGCACCGGCAAAATCTTCAGGTGTTTTGTACTTCCTGAAAAGCTTCTTGGCAACCTTATTCACCCGTACGTCAGTGCATTGCGCCGAAAGAATTGTTGCGACCAGTAGTTGGAAAGGGGTCGAGAAATTAAGAGAAGTTCGTATTGGAGGATAGAGTTTAGATATCCTCCCCAAGACAGTCCTAACTGAAACGACGGTCATTTCAATTCATGAATTCTCTTTTTTATCCAAAAGAGGTGTAATATGATCGGTGTTTGACAGATTAGGCTCTGAAGGAATGCAAATCGCGCCTTCGGCAGCTGACGAGACCAAACCCGCGTACTTTGCCAGAGCACCCCATCTGTACTTAGGTTTAGGAGGTATCCAAGCTTCCTTTCTCTCCCGAAGATCAATAGTACTCAAGTCGACGGTGAGTTTTCCACCTATTGCATCAATGGTGATTACATCACCGTCCCTAAGTAACGCTATTGGCCCCCCAAGGGCAGCTTCGGGACAGACATGCCCCACCATTAGCCCGTGAGTAGCACCCGAAAATCTTCCATCCGTGATTAACCCAACATCATCTCCCAGACCCTGACCTGCCAAGGCAGCTGTAACAGCCAACATTTCTCTCATCCCGGGTCCACCGCGCGGTCCCTCATATCGAATGGCTACCACATTCCCCTCCATAATCTCGCGATTAGAGACAGCAGAAAACGCATCCTCCTCTCTCTCAAAAACTCTTACCTCACCCGTAATCGCCAACTTGTCTACTCCTGCGGTCTTCACTACAGCACCATCGGGCGCCAGATTTCCTCTCAGTATAGTGATTGTGCCGGTCGCAGTAATTGGGGAGGACACATCTCTGACGATACCCTCAATACTCAGATTCTCATCTTTGAAGCGTGATAAGGCGTTGCCTAGTTCTTCCCCAGACACCGTCATAACATAACCATGCATCATTCCTGCTCCGAGCAACTTTTTCATAACAAGTGGGACACCCCCGACCCGATCAAGATCGTACATCACATATCTTCCGCCTGGTCTAAGGTCCGCTATATATGGTGTCCTTTTTCTTATTCTCTCAAAGTCATCAATTGAAAGTTTCACCTGAGCCTCCTTAGCGATCGCCAGGAGATGTAAAACTCCATTAGTTGAGCCACCCAATGCCTGAAGCAAAGTAATCGCGTTTTCGAATGCCTCAAAAGTCAAAATATCCCTCGGCTTTAGTCCAATCTCGAGGAGCTTCAATACCGCCTCTCCGGTCTCGCGACAAACTTCATCTCTTTTCAAATCGATTGCGGGTGGAGAGGCACTCCCTATCAATGCTATCCCAAGTGCTTCACTTATGGATGCCATCGTATTTGCCGTGTATAAGCCTGCGCAAGAACCAGGTCCTGGACATGCATTCAATTCTATCTCCCTCAATTGCTGAAGAGAGAGGTTCCCCGAGGTATACTTACCGACCGCTTCGAAGACATCTTGAATAGTCAGATTCCCATCGTTTAGGATTCCTGGCATTATTGTCCCTCCATAGACAAAGATTCCAGGAAGGTTGATCCTAGCCAGCGCCATGATCGATCCCGGAAGGCTCTTATCACAGCCAGCGATAGTTACAACTCCATCGTAACGATGTGCATGAATCATTAGCTCGATCGAATCTGCAATTACTTCCCGACTTACCAGCGATGCTTTCATCCCCTCGTGACCCATTGCTATCCCATCGCTTACCGCAATTGAAACGAACTCTCGGGGAGTCCCTCCAGCTGATGCCACCCCTTCCGACGCCTTTCTGGCCAGTCGATCCAGATGAATATTACAGGGAGTTGCCTGGTTCCATGTACTTGCAACCCCAATGAGGGGCCTTTCAAGGTCCTTATCATTTAGACCCATGGCTCTGAGCATGGCTCGGTGGGGTGCCTTTTCCGGTCCGTCTGTAACTTCCATGCTCCTTGTTCTTAATTTCAAAGGTGATCTCTTTGGAGAAAAGATCTATTTCTGCCTTTTTGAAGAAGATCCTCGCTTTCAGATCCCGTCCAAATTCGAGGATCAGAAATAAATATGCAAAAGTACCGACTCTTGACTGTAATGTCGAACGCTTCGAAGAGTCAAGAGTACAAACAGGAAATCGAGGTCACGGGTCACCTCATCGATTCCATGATTCTGACCCGGATATTTGACAAGATCATGGATCTTAAGGGTGAATTCGAAGTTATAGAATTTAAGATTGGAAAAGAAAAAAGTGACAAAAGCTACGCGAAGTTATGGGTGAAGGCAGACACTCCTGAACATCTCAGAGAGATCTTAGAAGATGTTTACAACGCTGGAGCTACGCCAATTGAAATTACTTCGGCAACTCTAAACAGGGCACCCAAAGATATGGTCTTGCCCACTGACTTCTATTCAACCACTAACAACCTCACATTCGTGCTACTCGATGGAGACTGGGTCGAAGTGGAAGATCAAATGATGGATAAGGCCATCGTAGTGGACAGGGCGAGAAGGCTCGCGACTTGCAAACCAATTCGAGGGATTAGAGCGGGTGATGAAGTGGTCGTGGGAGATTCTGGAATTAGGATATCACCACCCGAGAGGCCGAGAGATGGAATGAATGTTTTCCAGTTCATGAGCAGCTACACTTCAACCGAGAAACCTGTCCAAACAGTAGCCAAGAGAATAGCGGAGGATGTTTTTGGTATCAAAAAGCGAAAAGGGAAGGTGGCCGTTGTTGCAGGTCCAGCAATAGTGCATACAGGTGCGACAGAGTCCTTAGCTTACCTAATAAGATCTGGTTATGTAAGCGTACTACTTGCGGGGAATGCGCTTCTGATTCACGATATCGAATACTCTCTCTTTGGAACATCCCTAGGGGTCGACCTTCAAAGCGGCTCTTCGAAATATCAAGGGCATCGCCACCATATGGTCGCGGTTAATGAGCTGTTCAAAGCTGGTTCTGTGGAAGGCCTTGTAAAGAATAATGCTCTTCGGTCTGGAATCATGTACGAATGCGTCAAGAGCGAAATACCATATGTCTTGGCTGGATCTATCAGAGATGATGGGCCCGCTCCAGGCGTAATCACTGATGTCGTGGAGGCACAACAGAAATACAAGGAAGCGTTGAAAGGACTCGATCTAGTGATAATGCTTTCTACTATGCTCCACTCTATTGCTGTTGGAAATATGCTTCCTTCTCGAGTAAAGGTGATAGCGGTAGACATAAACCCGTCAACGCTAACAAAACTACTCGACCGCGGCACCGATCAAGCAGTTGGAGTCGTTTCTGATGTGGGATCCTTTCTTCCGCTTGTAGTGAAATATCTCAAAGATCTAGAAAGTAAGGAGATTGTTTAACCGGACGGTAAAGGTTTAATCTGACGGGATGATCTTGCGCAATATTATTGAAGATTGAATATGAAGACTCTTTTGTAAAGATATCAGGATTATTAGGCGGAGAAGATTATGTCAAGGTTTCTCGGGCCCTCCTCAATAACGAGAATGCGACGGATGAGGAGATCGCAAGCGCCACTGGATTGAAGATCAATATGGTTAGGAAGTGCCTGTATGATCTCTTTGGTCGTTCGTTAATTACAGGAATTAGGGTGCGAGATCTGAAACGAGGGTGGTTCGTATACAGATGGAAAGCTCAAAGGGATCAAGTAGACGGGTTCATCGATAATCAGAAGAGGAAAGCGTTGGAAAGGCTAGTGCAAAGACTCGCATATGAGGAGAGTAATGAATTCTATCATTGTGGGAGTGTAAGCTGTAGGAAATATACGTTTAATGAGGCTATGGAAGTCTCCTTCCGGTGCCAGGCATGCACCAAATCATTGAACCTCGTGAATAACGCTGAAATCAAGGAAGCCCTTTCCTGGAAGATCGCGGAGATTCAGAAAGAGTCAACATAGCACGTGAGAGATCTTCGGTCAGTTCAACCCTGCAAAAGGTTTAAGGCAGCTATTCCCGTCCTGCTGAGGGCTAGAGTACTTACGCTACTCTAGTAAGATAGCGAGGTGGGGAAGCCAGGATTATCCCGGCGGGCTCATATACTCGAGAGACCCGCAGATCGGTGACTGCGTTCGGTTTCCCGAACGCGGCCGGAGGTTCAAATCCACCCCTCGCTACCATCGTGTTAGTTTAATAGCGCACTTTTCGAGGGTCACTACGCGGGAAAAATGGCAACTTCCTACCTTCTCAGAAGGCCGAGACTCCGAAGAATTCCTTCCCTACGAGACCGTCGCGCGCGCGCTACCCGCACTTGGTGTTACCCTACTAGGATTCATAGCGGCTTCGATGCTTGGAGCCATCTACCTCACAGTATTCAAGATTGTTGTCCTCTGGCCGGTGTCTTGGTCCGTGGGCGGAGCGCTAGTCAGGAGTACGTCAATACCTGAAGCAAGGAAAAACTGAGCGAGACCTAGGATTTGAAGACTTCGAACCAGGTGCCGGAAGGCCGCACCGGCACTCTGTCCTTCTCTCTTCCATGTCTCCGGAGTGGCTTGGCAAGATGTCTCTGGGCCGAAGGAGGAGGAAGATACAATCCCTTCTTCAACACTCGCCTAGAGACGCGGAATCGTACTCTCCGAGATCTGATCTTGCAGGTCCCACATTTGAATCCGTTGACATAACCCTCTGAAGTCATCCTCTTTCCGCATTTTGAGCAAAGAGGATTTCTTTGAATGAAAGACTTGGACAGCGCCAAGACTTTAAGATACTCGACATTCAAAATCTTTCCGTGCTTGTTGCTTTTCTTTCGGATTCCACCGCCCAGTTCAATTGAATCGCCTTGCTGAAGGAGGGCGGCTTTCTTCTTCATACTCCCAGTGGGCTCGTATACCGCGCAATTTAGTACACCCTGGGAATTTTCTACGGAGAAGAATACATGTCCACCTCTGCCTATTGCGGGGTTTTCAGAAACCATCCCCCGAATTTTCCCAGAGCTATATGCAAATGCCTGAGGGCCTAGCACTTCCCTTAGATGCTCTCCTGTTCCCTGATTGCTGCGGAAGATCATCATTCTCTCTCTGGGTTCACCAAGTCGGAGCATACTAGCTGCCTCTTTCAACAGGTGCGGATCTTCCCCTCGAATTCCATACAAGACTGGGTCTTGTCCGTGGGAAGATATCAAGATCCGCCCTTCATTGGGATCCATATTATTGAACGTATGACATTTCGTGGCTTCATCCATCTGAAAGATAGAGGAGGGATCTATTTTCCTTGTTCCATTCGCTGTTACGGGCCTGTAAGCGATTAACTCATATGTGTAATCTTTATCAAGACTGTTACCAATTGCGGAAAGGGCTCCAATCAAACCTCTACCGGACCCCTCTTGGTAGTGCCGGACATTGTATCGTTTTAGAATCTTCAATACTTCTGCCCGCCTGATCACGGTATGGAGTGCCCGTTCTGATAGGTTTCGAAAATCATCTGGGATCGTGTGGGAGGTGAGTAGGACAAGGCCTGGGTCCGCTTTACCTCGCTTACCTTCTGATAACCTGCTGACCATATCTCGGCATTCGTCAAATACTAGATCAACGACGTCAGTACGAAACCTCAGGCAGATCGCCGCGTTTCCTCTTGTCTTCCAAGGAATATTGGGGTTTAACCGAATCAGATTAGGATAATCTAGGAATTCACAATGGTACTCTAGAAGCCGCTCGACTATTAGCGCCGCGAGATATGTGGTGCACATCCCTTCAGAGGAGTCGGTATCATCAAGTCCTAAATGGACAGTTTCCATAGTACGTGACCCTTCGAAGGATGGTTAGGTTTCCACAACCATCATGGTAAGTGTGGATCGCACTTTTTCCAGCCTTCTTATCTTCCATGTTATCGTCTCCTTTACTACTTCCATCTTACTTGCCTCAACCTTTGCTATTACATCATATACCCCGTACACGACGTAGACCTCGGTCACATACTCAATGTTCTTTAGTTCTTTTACAAGGTCTTCTTCGGCTCCAAGATCAGCGTTGATCAGGACATATGCGGTAGGCATAACCGGATATCCCTAAAGGTAGTTCCCATATCTTAAGTATTTCCCTACGTCATTTCAACTTGCTTAAGGATACTCTGCACGAGATTTACGATGTTGCTAGCTCGTTTGTTGATCTGCTTATCGAGATCGGTTGTCTTTGTTCGGAAGACTTCTGGCTTTATCTTTCGTTGGATCTGCAGGTCATATGTCTGAATGAACTGGGAAATTGCACGGTCATATAACTGGTCTTCAGTGCTGAGTTCCCCAAATAAACTCCCGACTTTAGCGTCAAGCTCGATGATAGCCCTTCTAAGCTCAGAGACTTTGGATGAGCTCCTGGACCTGATTGAATTCATTTCGCCTCTGACATTCTCAACCTGCCTTCTCTCCATCTTACCTACTTCGAGTCTCTTGAAATTCGAGACGATTGAACCGACGATGGATATCTTGTCCTGATAAATTTCTCCCAGCCTGTTAATTTTCAGGACGATCTCTCTCTCTCCACCTACCTCTGCCCTTTGGCTCAGCATAAATCCCAGGAGAAGAATTAGGAATATGCCGGTTCCAATCGGAAAGGCAGTCCCCGAGGCCCAGAGGATGCCTGGCCGGAACTCATATACGATGTCCGGGCCGAATAGCTGTGCTGTCCCATCTAGGTCAACCGAGTTTGGTCCATCGATGAGTCTGAAGGCTGATGGTAGCTCAATCCCTACCTTGTAGCTTCCCATTAAGGAATCAACAGGCGGAGACGGTGGTACAGAGACTTTTACACTTCCAAATGTGGATTCCAAGAATTGTCTATCAAGAGTGTATTCATAGATTACGAGGATCTGTTCACCCGGCCTCAATATGGATGAAAACGCTCTTTGAAGATCAAGCCGGTTGCTAATCAGGAAAAGTCGAATAGGATTTTTCAAAGGCGGATCAGAAGTAGCCGACACCGTAACTCTAATCACAGAATCATCTATTGGTATCATATTAAGCTCCGTCAATGTCCCGAATCCGACGTTCTTCATTAAGAACTCCTCCCTAACCGAAATCAATCCGTTCGGAGAGACAACCAGGGTTCTTGAGGCATCTTCAAAACCGACGAGCGTAAAAACGCCTGCAGCCGGTTGTTCCACCAGATGGACGAATTCGTTCCTCTGGTCGGAGGAACTAACATTCCCAAAAGTTCCGGAGATTAAGATTCTCAACCCTGCCCCACCTATTTCCATTCCATCAGTCACGTTCCCGAAAGTCACCGTAGCTGGGACAACTATCATAGATCGGACCTCGTTTAATGTAATTCCATCAACTGTTGGAATGATTGGCACTCTGAATCGGTAGAAGTCCGGTGGGAAGGATTCGACCGCTTCTGTTACCGCAATTCCAATGCTAATGATTTGAGATTCGCCATTGGGTGAGAGTGAGAGTCTGCCTCTGGGAGTTGCTGAGAGAATGGTGCCTCTTGAGCTGTTGGTAATTGATAGGATCATTTCGAGAGGCCCTTCGATGTTTGTTGCAGTTATCTTTCCGAAATACTCCGAAGGCAACAGAAGATGCAGCCCTGGCATTTCTAGTGGTGCGGATGTCGGATTGGTGACCGTGAATGTTTCATTTAGCGTTATCAAGCCAAGTTCGTGGAGGGTGACGGTGCTGTCCAGACTAATCTCTAACTCGCCTTCACTTTGCCCAAGTGCGTGAGGGATAAGTGCAAGGAGAAGAAACATGAGAAGAAGGTAAACCGCTTTCAACTCTATCACGACAAGCCTATATGGAAGGTCATTTATTGTTTTTGCAAGGGATTGATGTCAACTATTATTTATTCCAAGCTAATTCTTTGGTTCTAAGGGAAATTATAAGCTTAGGATGAAAGGGGTCGGGTATGAGAGCTCCCGTCCATACCGAACAAGAATTAGCTGCTTCAGCATTAGACCTTCCTAGAGCACGCGGTCGCCAGGTTCTGTTTTAGGCGTGGGTTCTGCCGTTGAACATGAGTTCAAAAGCTCTTAGGACTTCGTCCGTGGACTACAGGATTGCTAGTTTCGGCCTCGGAACCGCAGGATGTCGCATTCTGTCTCAACTTGAGAGAAACGGGGTCCAGCTTGGAAAACATCATTATGCTAGTTGTACTCAGAGCGATTTTGATCTGATTTCTAGCAAGAATAGAATCACAATTAAGCTTCCTTTGGGTGGGAAAATTTCCCACAGATTTGTGAGAGGAGCCGCTCACGCTCATACACAGCAGATTGAGAGAGCTTTAGAGGGGGTAGATACCATCTTCTTGATCGCGGGTCTCGGTGGGAAGGTAGGATCAGCCCTCGCTCCAATGATTGCCGAGATGGCTAGGGAGAGGGGTGTAAGATGTTTTTCGGTGGTGGTAATGCCCTTCAAATTCGAGAAGAACAAGCACTTCACCGCCGGCGTTGCTCTAAAGTGGATTAGGAGGTTCTCCGATGGGGTAATTATTGTCGACAACGATGAAATCTTGGAAAGATTCCCTCAAGCTCCATTGCAAGAATCTTTCGAGCTCATAGACAAGAGTCTGGCGTTGGCCGTTAGCAGGCTTTTCGGTTTAGCTGATAATGCTCAAGGAGCATCATTGGATATGGACAAGCTCCTCCAGGTTGTTGCGTCTGATGGATACTCGGTCTTAGGTACTTCAGGGCCGAAGTCCGATACCCCGGCGGGCGCCGTGAAAGGTGCACTCAAATGCATTTCCAAAACGGTCGATCCGCGAGAAGCCAAGAAAGCCATCATTTTCATGGCAGGAGACGCAAAACTTTCTGCAAGTGATTTGACTTCAGCTATTGGCACAATTGAGTCTATACTGGGCTCGAACTTGAGTAGTGTTGATTATGGCTATTCATCGGGTGGAATGGTAAGCTCCGCTCTTCTTCTGGCGTCGGGTTTTCCAGAAACGAAGTTCGATAAGTATGATCCACTTGGTTCCATCCTTGCTGGGAAGGAAATTGACTTCTATCCAGAGTCCTCTATAGAAATCGACCTGGACAAGCTAGAAAACATAGAATAGGCTCAGATAATCTATTCCGCAGGGGTCACCGTAACTACCCCATCCTTGTCTTTCACCATCTTCACCGTGACCTTTCTTGGTGGTTTTCTAATCCCTCTCTTCCAGATAATTTCGTTAAGCTGTGGATCTAACTTAACCTCATCCGAGTGCATATGCTTCTTTGCGAATTGTCTTAGCTTCCGTACAGCCCTGACAGCCCTTTTGTTTCTGGGAGCAATCAATACCTTCCCAAGTGGGACCTTGTACGTTCTCTCGAGTTCTTCTGACACCTATTTCACCTTCAACTTGGTCCTTCTCCAGTTCCTTCTCTTTGAATGGGTTCGGACAGCTCTTCGAGTCCTAACAATGACCCATGTAGGTACGGGGTTGTTTTGAGTCCGTTTTTTCATGAGACGGCCTTTTACCGCGGATGAATTCTTAGACATTCTAGGCCCACTTGATCTTGAAGTTCTTCTGAGGCTGTTGCATCGATGTGAGGTACTCCTTTATCTCTTCATCAGATACGGCTTTTTTCACCCTTCCCGAAGAGGCTAGCTGAATTATTGTATTCTCAATCGCCTTTGCCACTTCTGGCTTGACCATCTTAATGTTCGTGAGTCGCTGCCTTGCGTCAGAGGTTAAGAGCACTTTCAGTAGCCTCTCCCTCGTTTGGATCTCCTGATCCTTGTCAGCTGTCTTTCCAGGGGTGTCTTCCGTTGACAAAGCGGTGTTTCTTCCTCTACCTTGGCTCAGTGGCAACGTCAAAAGGCTTTAAAGTTATTCCTTAGGCTTCTTTAATCTAACTCCAGAGCATTGGGTAATATTACTATGCCCCATAAGAATGTTGAACCAAGCATTGCCTATAGATTGCTCTATCCTGGTCTAACTGTCATGATCACCTCAAGTTGGGCCAATCTCGACGACGCCACTCCTGCTACCTCATGCACAGCCCTTTCGTTTCGTCCTGCCCTATTTGGCATCTCAATCTCGCCCCAGACCTTTATTCACCAATTAATCAGGAAATCGAAGGCCTTTGCTATCAATTTACTGTCTGCTAAAGATATTCGGTCGGCATCGATAGCGGGCGATATTTCTGGGAGGTTCAACACACGAAAAGTGATGGACTCCGGATTTACTCTTCTGAAAGCCAAGAAAGTAAATTCGAAAGTTATCCGAGGGGCACTGGGAGTCATCGAGTGCTCCCTAGAGAAAAGAATTCCAACAGGAGACCATGATCTCTTTGTAGGAAAATTCGAGGCCGCTTATGCCGAAGCGGATTTCAGCGGATACTGGACCTTCAACGAGTACTTACCGATCCTCTACAGCGGATCGACTCGTAACGGCACTAGACACCGCTTTGCGCAAATCTCAAAACACTTTGTCGAAATACCATACCAGTCGGATTTGGCCAAAGAACAAGTCATCGACCATACGCTCCGAATTCTCAGGGACAAGGCAAGACAACACCCACTCGATCGATCAATTGCGATTAGAGTGGTCTACGAGGAGCTGAATTTGCGTCTGTCAGACTCCAAATATCTAGTGGACCATCTACTACGTCAGAAGAAGATTCGGTTTGGCCATGGATCCAAAACTTCTTATTAGGTCGTATACAGAGTCAGATGTTGAATAATGACTTCGGTTTATTCTCTGGGAAGGAAAAGAAACACCTAGACGTCTCGGTCCTTGCGGAACCGGCGAGATCGTTGTTACAAGCCATTCGTACCCATGTAGATGATAAATATGATGACATGAGTGTGGATGTTAGGGAGCATAGGATAGTATTTGGGAGGATGACTTCCCTTCGATGGTTCCTTGACATTCTCCCGACGCATGATGGATTGCTTCTTTCAATTCCTTCGAAGGGCGCACCCGAGAACGTGAAGAAACTAAGGATTCGGACAGAGAATGAACTGCATAATGCTCTCCAAGAGATCGATGAGTCATACAAATCGGTCTGATGACGTGGAAGTTATTATTAAGCTAAGGCGCTTCAATTAGTGGAATGACCCAGGTGACGACAGCAGAGAATCTAGCCGTAACTAGGAAGGAATTAACAGGAATGAAGATAGTTCTGTGCATAACCGGGAGCGTCGCCGCTATGGAGAGTCCAAGAATTGCACGAGAA
>JACZWF010000181.1 GCA_022572285.1 Nitrososphaerota archaeon
GTTAGTATGCCGGCCTATCACGCTGTCCACGATTCTGCTGTTCGGCTCCACATACACCGTAGTATCTCCTATTAAAATAGTAGACTCGATCTCGCCACCGCGTATCACACAGTTGTCTCCGATACTAGTATAAGGCCCAATGTAGGTAGGCCCTATATCGCAGTTCTTTCCTATGATTACTGGGCCGCGTATCACGGTTTCTCTCCGGATGATGGTGCCCTCCTCGATCACCACGATTCCGATAGTTTTCACCCTCGGCTCCATTGTTCCTTCGCAGCGAGATTGAAGGTCTATCATGACCATATGGTTCGCCGTCAGTATGGCTTCTGGTGTCCCGGTATCATCCCACCACCCATCGACCACGGCCGAGCGTATTGAG
Organism: Nitrososphaerota archaeon; assembly: GCA_022572285.1. Classification (GTDB taxonomy): domain Archaea; phylum Thermoproteota; class Nitrososphaeria; order Nitrososphaerales; family UBA57; genus B1T1B5. The sequence goes on from JACZWF010000181.1 coordinate 380, forward strand.
TGGCCCTCCGAACGGATTAACATATCCAATAGATCACTGATCTCAAATTCGCCGCGGCCGGAGGGATTTAGTTCCTCAATCAGATCGAATACACAGGTAGAGAAGTAGTAGATGCCAATGATAACCATATCGGATGGGGGATTGTCCGGCTTCTCATGAATGCCTATCAGATTTCCTTTGCTATCCATCTCTGCGACACCGTAAGGCCGAGGGTCCACAACCTTTGCTAAGAGAATGCCAGCATCGACTTTCTCGGCCTCGAATTCTTTCAGATAAGTGGTTATTCCTCCTTTAAGCAGATTATCCCCCAAATAAACTACGAAGCTATCTTCACCAATGAACTCTTTTGTGCACAGGATCGCATGTGCGATGCCCCGGGGGGCGTCTTGCTCGATGTAGCTGATGTCCACCCCCAATCTCTTCCCATCACCAATGGCATCAGTGATGGATCTGATTCTGTCCGGGGTGTATCCGACGACTATGCCGATATCGCAGACCCCTGCCTCTTTCAGGTCTTGGATGCAATACTCAAGGACGGGCTTATTGGCGATAGGAATAAGCTGCTTGGCCCCCGTATGAGTTAGTGGGCGAAGGCGAGTCCCTAGGCCACCCGCCAAAATTACCCCTTTCATCTAATTCTCCAATGAGTTGCAGAGTTGATAGTCAAGCATAACGCATCATTCGCTATTCTTCCAATATTCATCACGGTGTTGCTTATAGTAGGCAAGGGTACAGGCCAAGCCTTTCCTTAAAGGGATCTTAGGCTCCCAGCGGAGAACGGTTTGAGCCCGGGTGTAGTCGGCATAGTAGTCACCTATGTCGATGCGCTCTCGATCTTGAGGAAACTCGCGTATTACGTAATGTCCACGACCGTTTATGTCAATTAACAGATCCGCTAATTCTTTTAGGCTAACTGCGCGATCTCCACCCAGGTTGAACACCTTGCCATTGGCATTTGCATTGGATGCCGCTAATAGAAATGCTTCCACTGCGTCATCCACATAGGTAAAATCTCTTTTTTGTTTTCCACCCCAGACTTCTAAGGGCTTTCCCTCGACGAGGAGTCGGATCCAGATACCGAGAAAGTTCTGGCTGGCGTCTTTTACTCTCATACGAGGGCCGTAGGTGTTTGTCATTCTTAGAATACAAGTCTTGATGCCATACACAGAGTTATAGAGAAGATGATACCACTCTCCCGACGCCTTGTTGATACCGTTAACGTCCACGGGGTGAAGAGGGTGCCTCTCATCGACAGGTAAATAGTCCGGTTTTCCATACACCTGCCGTGTACTGGCGAAGACGATTTTCAGGTGCGGATTATAATGCCGGCAGGCTTCAAGGATAGAAATCTGGCTACGAACGTTGATGTCCAAATCGGTGTATGGATCCCGCATTGAACCTAGGTGGCTGGTCTGAGCAGCCAGGTTGAAGAGGTAATCTTGGCCTTGGACTAGTTGAGGGAAAAAATTGTCGTCCCGCACATCCAGGCTGCAGACCTGTACTCGATCTTCAATGCCCGAGATGTTGAACCGATTTCCTCCGTGTTCCGGAATCAGGCTATCTACCAGCAGGATCTCGGCGCCCAGGTCCACTAATCGGTGGGCTAAATTAGATCCCAAAAAGCCCATCCCTCCCGTGATGAGGACTCTTTTTTTCTGAAAATAGGAGTTCACTGCAAAAGAAAGGGGAAGTCTACTGAATCAGACCCCTAAGCCTACGTCTGACTCCGGCGGGAAGAATTTTCTTCGCTCTTTTGTACAAAAAGCTGGGTGTAAACCGTTTTATCCGGGAAATAGGCTCCCTCCTCATCAAGGTAGACATCTCGTCTTCCCCGAAGACCTTATCGTATTCAAGCGCCAAGTCAAGGGCGAAGCCATATTGCTTATCCAACAGTGCAATGACCCATAACAATACGTATTCCCGTTTGTGGGACTCACTTTGGCCTAGGGCCTCTATGGTTCGAAGGTATCTTGCTCCAACCCAGGAGGGTGTCTCCCTTGTGGCCATCATCATTCGATCATTACTGATAGAGTTATCCTCTTTAGCTACCTGCGCCAGAGTTGAGGGCCTCATCCTGACGGTGCCCCGGACACCCAGATTAGACAGCCAGAACCCCTCCTTAATCAAGGCCCCGTGGGCGTCTACAAACAGATCCTCGCCCTCGTATGCATTTATTAGACCTGGTTCGATATCCAAGGCTAGGACTCGGGACCGACTTTTATCTTTCAGACTCTTAAAGATTCGAAGGTCTGTTCCTTGAGAGTCTGTCTTCAACCAGTCTATACAGGGGAGAGAAAGATGATCAATGACTGAATTTAAAGATGTTGCCTGCACAGGCCCCTTCTTTTCAATAGTGAATAGATGGGAAAAGAGAAAATTCTTTAGAGATTCAGAATCGGGCTTGAGTATACTGGAGCAGTAAGGCGCCGTTGTGAAATAAAATGGGACATTCTGTGCACCTTCAAGGCTTGTGACAGCCTTACTAAAAATCACCTCTTTGTGAAAATATCCTTCCGGAGTTTGACGAATTCCTCTCAGGTCGGGGTCAAAACCGATGTATATCGAGTGTTTGGCAATACTGTCCCAAATCTCAGGTGGACCCTCTGCGGCGCCCACATCTACCAAAACAGGGTGGATATCCATCTGAGACATTAACCTGTCGATAGCATTTGCCATGATATGAATTGTATCTGTTGGCCAGGCTCCAACTGATAAGTAAACGGTATTTTCTAAGTGCGGAGCAACAGGAACACTAACCCCTATCGATCTTGCATACGTAAGTCTTGCTCAATATTTGGACATTCAAAATAAAGTCTAGGTTGTAAGAGATACTGTCAAGAATATGCTCTAAAATGGCATCCGCCAATCAGGCAGCTATGTATGGCTGAGTCCGATGACGGGAGAAAGTCATTCGCCGATATCCTGGTAGCGCTGCCTTGACAGTGAGAACCTAGGATGTCACTGTAATAGAGATTTACTTATCACTCTC
>JACZWF010000023.1 GCA_022572285.1 Nitrososphaerota archaeon
GGTCTTAAGTCGGCTCTCGACCCTCTTTAGGTCCAGCTCATATCCGACCTTCGCATCATAATCTTTAAGGTCCTTGAAGAACTTCGTTACTGCCTCACTTGGTGCCATTCCGTTTGATGCACCTATCCCTACAATCTTCTCCTTCAATGCTCTAAGCCTTTCCTGGGTGAACCCTTGTTCTTTTGCAGAGGCGAGTTCGGAGAGGGCTACCTTTCTTTCTTCTATTCTTGTCTTTACTTTCTCGTCTTCTATCCTCGATGACTCTTTCTCTTTCCTCAGGTCCCCGATCTCATTGGCAAGTGATCTATGAGTTTCTGCCTCTCGTACGAGGCTCTCAACATCGTAGCCCTGCTCTACTAAGTTCGCCAACACATTTGCTGCCTTCTCAAGATCTTGATCGAGGTCTATATTGTATGATTTCAGTTGATCGCGTGCCCTCACATAACTATCCAGCGTCTCCCTCGTAGTTTTATTTTCCTTGAGCATGGATTGATGTTCCAGCCTCGACTGTCGGAGGGCCTCGTTAGTAGCATCTAAATTCTCTTCTATCTTCCTCAATTCTTCGGACTTCTCAGCAACCCCCTTCAGTATCTGTTCGTATTGAAGGCCTGATTCTTCCTCAATTTCAAAGAGACGTGATGCGGCGTCTACCAGGATTTCTGGGCTCCTCTCCTTTCTCGCGGATGCTTCGTAAAAGTCCATCACAAATGTCTCGAAAGCCTCCACCTTGATCCCGAGCTTCTGCACTAGGCTCCAAATATTTGAGCCTCGCAGGGCGTCTCCAGGAGTGCGGTTTAGTTTCGTGAGCTGTACGGCCAGATCTCTGGTAGCAACACCTGCGAGACCTATCTCGTCCTTTAGCCTATCCCAGATGTTGCTGACTGTGCCCGTTGCGAGTCCACATTTCTCCTGTGTGTGTCGTCTCGGCTTAACCCTTCGAAGTAGCTCCTTCTAACACAGGCCTCCGTTGTGAACTTTCCAGACATTGGCCCTCTTTACTCTTCGAGTTAATTTATGACTTCCGTCATCTACGTCATGATGATCATGATATTGGTCATTTTCGTCATATATTTCCGTCAATCACGTCAAATTCGTCGTCACTTCCGTCAGAAAATTCTGTTTTACATATTGAGTGCAAATAGGCTGTAATTCGAGAAGTAAACAGGCATAACTCCTAGAGAACTTTTCCACTCTTCTAGTTATCTCTCTATGAGTGTAAGGCTGTACAGACTTTAGATGTTATGACGGGAAAGTCTTCTGACGGGACTCAACCTCACTCCTGACATTATTTGACGATGCTATTCATGTTATAGCGCGCGCGCATTACTCGGAGTGCTTGTAATTCTCATCGGTGTGATTCTAACAGTCTCAGCTGTTGAGAGGGCTTTGAATTTGAGAAGGAGGCTGGCGACAAGTAGTTGAAAGCCAGTATGATAGTTGGAATAATTAGCCTGATGATATTCTCTTGGATCGTTGGATTTGGTATGGGTAGTCTGGGGACCAATACTCCTGATGAGCCAGTAACGGTACCGGAAGCATCACTCGGACCTGAGAGACTCATCGCCCCAATATTAGAGTGATCTGGGTTAGAAGGATATGAGATAACAAATCTATGGAGACATTTTGCCAAACCTGAGGAGGGTATTGCTCCAAAAGGTTACGACTTTGAAACAGCAAGTTTCATAATTGAACCGGCAATGGATTCGATCGTAGTGTGGCATGCCACTCTGTCTGACGATTTCGTTTCAGGCTCTTTGGCTATTTCCCTCCAGGACCAGAATGACTTTGTTAAGTTCATCGATCTCGTATCACCATCTGATGGCAAGATCTTGTTCGAGCGCGCGCGCGCTATCCAATCTACATCGAGCTTTGCATAGCTAATTATTTTGAATTCTAGGTGGAATAGGTACACAGTCATGGCAATGAATTCTAACGAAGCATAACTTTTCAAAGTCCATACTCGACTGAAAGTTGGCTTGGCAGTCCCTCTGGATCTTACCAACTTGTCACCCTTAACAACAGCCCTCGTGATCTCATTCCTCGCAGAACTTGGCGATAAGAGTCAGATCATGACACTAGTACTCGCAGCTCAAAGTAGATCGATTAAAAAGATCTTCTTCGGAGCATTCTTGGCAGAAATAACTGTAGTTGCCCTTGGAATTGGTGTAGGTACCTTCTTAGCCTATGTTATAGAACCTCCATTCTTACAACTTCTTGGCGGATTGATTTTCATTCTCTTTGGAATCTACACCTTGCTTTCCAAGGATTTCAATAGAAAGAAGGATGGATCAGTCAAGACCAGAAACACGGGATTTTGGACTGCATTTTCGTTAATAGGCCTTGCTGAGCTTGGAGATAAGACTCAAATTGCAGCTGTTGGTCTGACGGCCGAGTTTGGCACTCCTATCTTGATATTCCTAGGATTCATTATTTCTCTGTTCCTCCTCAGCCTTATCACGACGGTTTTAGGTGAGAGAGCTTCGAAATTCATTCCAATACGTAGAGTTAGAATAATATCTGGCTTCATATTCCTCAGTCTTGGAGTAATCTTTCTTCTTGGGTTAAGAGTTTGAAAGTTCCATATTTCTTCACCTGGAATCCGGCATAAGAAATGCTGGTAAGGTTTTCCTCCTTCCGTTAGATCATCCGATAATCATGATTCAATTAGAAGAAATGCGTAACACCTTGCTGATAGGCGGAGACCTAGATCTTACAAATCCTGTCTACAGATTCCCACGTATCTGAGGTGTTTCTCATCCGGTGAGAAAGGTCTTCGGCATTTATAATTAATTGAGATTAAGAATTCTATAGAGGAGGTGATAGAATAGTTGAGTGAAACACAAACGTTCGAGAGAACGCAGAAGATCGCCATAGCAGTAATCGCTATTGCCACAGTTCTCGCAGTTGGAATTGGTGCTTATGCCTTACTATTCCTGTCTATTGGTACTGGGATGATGGTCGGCCCTCCTGGCTGGGGTAACATGCAGGGACGGGGAGGTCATATGGGCCCTCAGTGCTGCGCAATGTCAGGTGGTGAAAGGATAACGGAGGAGGATGCACTCCAAATAATTGAGGAAGAGAATACTGTAGTGATATTGAATCATGAATTCAACCCCGACCCCATTACAATCAAGAGTGGAACGACCATAACATGGATAAACCTGGATGTGGTCGCTCACACTGTCGATTCGGGTACTCACGAGAACCCAGCCGATCTCTTCGAATCAGGATCCCTAAAACAGGACGAGAGCTTTAGCTATACCTTCAACGAGCCTGGTGTCTACGTTTACCATTGCGATCCCCACCCATACATGGAGGGAGTGATCATAGTCGAGTCTTAACTTCCTGTCATCGGTTCACGAGATAGCCTAACCACTAGTTCGCGCGCGCGCTCATCTGTCACATGATTCGTCGACTCATCAATTTAATTAAGAATTCTTAAATCTTAATTCCCCAATAGTTGAAATATGTCAACTGAGTTCAGGTGTGGAAAATGCGACAAGCTAATTTCTCTGTGCACACACACCTAGATATTTGAGCAAAACATTTGTTGAATAGAAATTCGTCCTTGATCTGGGGATTAAGAACAAAGTTTGAGTGCGTTATATATAAGATTTCATAAAAACTTATAGCATCCGCTTATTCCAGTCGGACAATGCGAAAAAGTGACCAAAGTGCACAAGGTAGGATAAGCATTGTTCTCCTTGTGGTAGGTTTGTTAATTGGAGTAGCGATAGGTTTCGTTACGTTTCGAACTCCGGCTCAGCCGATCGATACTTCTCCAACTCCAGAAGTGATACCAGAATCCATATCTGTTGAGACGGTACCGAACTCTGCGTTTGGGCCCGCGATAAACCAAACTAAAGGCTACCTTGTTGAAGAGATAAGCGACGGCTTATACTGGCTTACCGAAGGAGTGTACCAAGTGATGTTCCTAACGACGGGCGAAGGAGTAATTGTAGTAGATGCTCCCCCATCAATTGGTCAGAATCTTCTAAATGGTATTGCGGAAGTCACGAATGAACCGATTACTCATGTGATCTACAGTCACTCACATGCAGATCACATAGCAGCTGCAGGCCTATATCCGAGCGACGCGATATATATTGCACAAGAAGAAACTGCTGCCCTCATTGCACGTGCCAATGATCCAAACAGGGCGTTAGGTTTCGGCTTGTTCGTAGGAGGTTCATCAGTTCCTCTCCCAACATTAACATTTCGTGATGAACTTACATTAGAAGTTGGTACTCAAACGCTCGAGCTCTCGTATAAGGGACCAGTCCATACTCCAGGTAATATCTTCATCTATGCTCCAGAGCAGAAGGTTCTCATGGTGATTGATATAGTATTTCCAGGCTGGTCTCCCTTCTTGGACCTAGCACTATCATCCGATGTTCCCGCTTATGTCGGGGCTCATGATCAGATACTTGAGTTTGATTTTGAGACCTACATTGGTGGGCATGTGACCAGGTTGGGGACAAGAGGCGATGTGGAAATTCAGAAAGAATACATCCTAGACATGCAGAATAATGCCGCACAAGCCCTACAGACGGTCGACTTCTCTGCAGTCGCGGGTGAGGTCGGGTTTGAAAATGTATGGCTATTGATTGACACTTACTTTGAGAGACTTGAAGAAGAGTGCACTCGGCTAACCCTGGAGAAATGGTCAGGTAGACTGGGTGGAGTGGATCTATTCACCCCGGGACATTGCACTAGACTAATCGAAAGTCTTAGACTGGACTGACACTATCAGTAGAGGGTATTATCTTGGGGGGGCTTACTGCTAAGCCCAAGGATGGCCTTACCGATTAACTAATAGGCCCCGACCCTTAGATAAGAAGCGAAAATGGGGGTCCCTTACTGCCATCCCAGTTCTTTTTCAAGCCGGTGAACATTTTTCTTCTGCTCATAATGGGTGAACAACCCCAGAGCTATGCTCCAAACCGATGCGATGAAAATCGCCCCAAGCCCCAACTGGATGAATATCAAAGGGAGTCCAGGCGGTATCATGACATAGGTCTCAATCAACAACAATGTCGAGAAAACAGCAGCAGGGAGTCTCAGAAATGGTATCATTGCTATTTCATATTTTGCTCTATTTCGTGATTTAGCCCATTCTTCCGTCTTTTCCCATCTCTGGAGGTCCTTCAGGTACTCAAACATGGAGTTCAACTGCTGCATAATCAGACGCTAATACTAAGCGCGCGCTTCTTAGACGAGCTCGTGAACGCACACGATCGATGATTAAGAATTATCATATACACCTGTGTTTGTTGCACCCGCACGACCTCGAGCGATCCCAATCCAGGTTAAGATGAAATTAGCTATCCCGGATAAAAGAGTTGACGTTCGCCAACAATAATTAGAAGATAGTTATACAGCACATGGTATCCTGGGGAAGAGCCTTCAAAGGAGCGCTGGAGTGGCTCGTCTATTCACTTCTTTGGATCATAACTGGAGGAGTCCTAATCTTAATCGGATTCGTTTCCATCTTCGCTTCCTCCATAGCTGGACTTTTGCCTACAGCAATTGATCCAATTCTTGGACTCCTCCAATTTAGTCCAGTAGGAATTGGCGCAGTTGGAATCGGATTAATAGTACTGGGCATAATAGTGGCCGGAATAGGCACAAGAGCTGCCAATTACAAGATTATCTCAGAGATGGTGGCTGAAGAGGTAAAGAAACTGACCCACGGAAGTTCTGCTGGGCTGGATTAGTGGCATCCATTTTAATTACAATAGCCTATTGTTGCTGATCAGATATTAGATGACTGAATCATCTCTGCATTCCGAAATCAAAAAGTGGTACATGGCTCCAGGAGATGAACTTGAGGCAAAAGTAGGAGATTTCATAGTTGACATTCATAGAAAGAAGCTTCTAATCGAAATTCAGACAGGAAATTTTTCCGCGATCAAAAAGAAACTGAAGAAACTGCTTCTAAACAATCACATTCGCTTAGTTTATCCCATCGCTAAACTGAAATGGATAGTTCACATTTCCAAATCAGGGAATTTTGTTAGGAGAAGAAAATCTCCGAAAAAAGGCAATTTGATCGACTTGTTCTATGAATTGGTTCACATGCCAGAGCTAACTAAAGACAAGAATTTCTCGCTCGAGGTTTTGATAGTTGAGGAAGAAGAGTTACGGTGTTATGATGGCAGGGGAAGCTGGAGGAGGAATGGAGTTAGTGTCAAAGACAGAAAATTGTTGAATGTGTTAGACAGATTTCTCTTCAAGAAAAGTCGAGATTATTTGCAGTTTTTACCGAAAGAGTTGGATGGACATTTCACCAACAAAGCCCTAGCACTAAAACTCGGGGTTCCCATTAGGCTGGCTCAGAAGGCAACTTACTGTCTTACAAGGATGGGTGCAATATCTATTGCTGGCAAGAAAAGAAATGAAATAGTGTTCCAACGGCAACTAGAAAGGCCCTCATAGGGCCACATAATGTTCTCAGAAACGATGACGTATTTTGAAACCTTAGCCAGACCCAATAACTCTCCTCACTTAATGCTTGAAGAGAGAATCAATCAGCGATGGGCTTAACTTCGGAACACCACCCACTAAGATTCCTGCTCTGCATCTTTTGACTAGACGATTATCACATGTACTTTTCCTGGATGAGCACTAGTGAGATCATCAATAACTTTCCGTTTATCAACTATGACATTATCTGCATCATACACTAAGAACACAATAGATTCTACGAACTCCAGGTATGGGATAATATCCGAATAGATCTCATCTACATATTTGCTCGCGTTGCTGGACTTTACCAGCCTGACTTCGATACCAATTGCATTCTTCTTAATCGTGAAGTCAATCTTAGATCCCTTCCCAGCGAAGAAGGGGCCTGGACGCTCCGGAATGGGATGTGGATCGATTCGTCGGAGTAGAGCGCCTACCACATGCTGAACTTCTTTTTCATCTCTTGGTGGAGAATCAAAACTCGCTCTCAGCTCGTTTGATATTATCTCTCTCACCAACTCTATACTTTGATCAGTAGTCGAGGAAGTTCTTAATTTTGCCGTACTAAGAGGATATACTTCTCTAAACTCCCTCCGAAGAACGGATGGATCGAGCATCATTTTCATCTTGTTGAAGATGAATTGATGGAGTTCGATCAACGTCTTGGACTCCATCCCCATCTGTTTCAGAGCATTAGCAGCCGGTGCATCAAAAGCTTCATGGCCAGAACTAAGGCTATCTTCGATAAATGCTTCAAGCAGGTAGTTAATAGCTGCGTCTCCGTCGCTGTTATTCGCAAGACCAAATAGCGGAAAGCCTTTATGAATTCGCTGTCGTTGTATACTCTGGTCCTCTAGTAATATATCATATAGGCGTCTGTTGAACTCGAAGTCAAAATGATCGTCTGTAATCATATCTAACCGCTTCATTCTTTCGATTGTGTCGCTAGAAGGTTGATGATCAATGGAGTATAAATCGGCGCCAAAAAAGAGCTGGGTCCAATCTATCTTTCGAGGGGCCACGCGAATTTATGACACATGACATTGATATACATTGTTGAGCACTGAACGTAAATAACTCGCGGTGCTTTGCTAATCCAGTAGTTTTCAACCTTGGTTTGGAACCAATAACGCTCTCTTAATTACCACGAAGCCCCACACACGGCGCGCGCGCAATAATACCTTTTAACACTGTCACGGTTCGTTTAATCCTGGTATCAAGGCGTGAGAAGCCTTGTGCTTTGTTCAGTCTTTCGACGAGAGTGGTACTATTGACTCCTTTCATGTGCGCTTTCTTGACGGAAACCGATTGTAGCAGCCCGAGCGCGCTTTGAACTATGTAACGGTGTTGCGCGTCAAGATTATTTTCTTGCGTGGCCAAAGCCTTTTGTTGATCCTGCCGAAAATAATTCTTTGTGAAGCCTTTGGCGAATCGTCCTGCAAGTGGAGACGAAAACAGGTCGGCCACGATTGCCTTCACACCTTCCGTTACACCCGCGACTATTAATTGGCCAGTCGCATCACGTGACCTTGTGTGTAACTGCTGATACTTACCTAGGTAACTCTGTTCTACCTGGATAAAGTAATTGATTTGTTGTTTAATCCCCGCGTCATTAGGGTCAATCATCAAAAGACGCACCGTCTTCGGGTTTTGTGAATAAAAGGACTTCGTAAATACAACATTGATCTATAAATTATTCAGGTGCTCTTTTTCTCAACTCTTTCCATTTTTGATTCGAAGCGCGCGCTACAGTAACTGCAGTATTAATTCCAATAATAAAATGCGCGCGCGCTAAATTTGTAGTATCAATGACGTACTGCTCGGGCGCGCTAACCGACATTAGTGAGCAAACTTCTTACTAGGACTCACGATATGAAATACTTATCTAGAGATTAGATGGAATATTCCCGTGGCTAGTAAAACCGAGATTCCTCTTCTGGGCGCCATCTTTGTCGATTACGAGAATCTTGTTCTGACGCTGACAAATGAATTTCATTTGCCTAGAGCGGAGGCGGAGAACCGAGTTCTTGATGTCCTAGGCAATGTGGAACAGATGCTCTCCGGGAGAGGGGTCCGTGTCGTCAGGCGCGAGGCCTTTGCTGACTGGAGCGACTATCCAACAACATCCAACGAATTGTATCGGATGGGCTATAGAACCCGAAACGTCGGAGCTACAATCCATAAGAATAGTGCAGACATCGAATTATCTCTCTCTGTTCAAGAGGTGATGCTGCAAAACGAGAGGGTGGACATGCTTGTCATCGCTGCCGGTGACAGGGATTACATGCCTATCGCAATGCGAGCAATCGAAAGCGCAAAGGATTTGCTCTTTGTGAGCTTCAAAGAGAGTCTTTCTGGAGATTTGAAAGAACTGGTGGGTCCCAATGGGTACTTTTACGTTCATCCTACCAGCGGCCAACTTGTCTCACCCGCGGACGAATCAAGACTGCTCAAGCCAGGGGACAGCTCTGCAAAGAGATCATCTCCACCCAGGGCGCTAACATCCGAAGAGGAGTTCGCTCTTAGAGCGGCAATCGAATCCTACGACGAGTACAAACCGAAATATGGTGACGTTAAACTCAGTGGCTTCTTGGTCGTCGGGCTGGCCAAAGCACTGCCCGGTCTGAGTCACCTGCAAAGGAAGAATGTATTCAGCTCTTTGGAGAAGAAAGGGGCAGTTGAGACCTCGGCAAAAAAAGATTTCTATGGTGAGACTTTCGCTGTCTTCAATGTGAACGATAATAGCCCCGTTGTGAAGGACGAACGGAAGAGAATGCGGGAGCCGCACCAGCGAGTACCCTGACTTGTCTGAAGCTAGCTTTCTCCGAACACTTAGGATTCGATTTGATATTTTACTGCATCCCATAGGATTCGGAGCGTTATTAGTTCTAGAATTGGTTTCGAAATCTAGTCAGGCAGGCATTTCAGATAGTTAAGATAATGCCTTGGTAATTCGGAGCCTTAAGCCTCCCTGATGTCAAGACTTTTTCGCTGCTCAGTATGATGGACTAGTACTCGTCCTAGTGCCAGCGACTGAATCGTTTCGGTTTCGCTATACTTCTAAATGAACCTGAACGACACGGTCGACCAGCTTTCCCGCCTTTGTGATCTTAAACTCTATCAGGAATATGGCTTTACGCACCTGAACGAAGCGACGGGTCATCCGTATTTGGCGGTCGATCTCTCCTCGATATGTCACCTTGACCCCTGGCTTGGTTTTAGTCTTTGACTTTATGGATGCTAGGCAGAGATCGTAAAGGGTCCCTCTTGGGAAACCTAGTTTACGATCAATACTCTCGAGGGCGTCATTTGAAGTTAGATGTTCTCTCCTTCCCCCGGAGCGATAACCCATATTCTAGAGGGTTCTGGTGTCGATCCTGAGTTAATATAGATTGAATAAACTCATGGTAGAGCCACTTTATGACAGAAGCTAGTCCTCGCCCGGAGGAATTCGGAGCGTTATTGGTTCTGGTTAAGGGTTCAAAAAGCTGTTTTATCAACAAAACAAAAGATGGAGTTGAGCTATCTTTTGACGTTCTTCCCCCGGAGTAATGCGCGCGCGCGAAGATTCACTCTAACACGTAGAAGCATATCGATATGCTGCTAACCGAATTCATTCTGGATCGAACCTTCAAGATTGTGGGTGGAATAATAATTGGCGCGCGTAGCTAAGCAAAGATCATTACCTACGACTAAGATGTTAGCCACTTGAGCTGTGGTTTCCGCCGGCGAATTTTTTCAAGCTTCTCCATTACGTCTGATCTTATCTCATCCAATGACTTGAACCTCCTGACAATTTTCCCATTTTCTATGATTGGTTTGAGTAAGGCGCTTTTCCCGTCGTAACCTCTTGCAGCTAGAGTGACGACATCTTCAAGTTTTTCACTGTCCCTATAGACCTGTTTCTTACCTGCAAGATCTCCCCTCTTTGCTCTTGGAGTCATATTACCATCGGAAAATACCTCAACTATCTTCATGTTAAAATCGATCGTGGGAGGAGTACTCAAATGGGTTCCAACACCGAAACCATCTACTACATCCTTTAGTTCCTCGACCTCTGCCTCGTCGAGCCCGCCGGAAACAAAGATCTTTACATTACTTGCGCCTATGACACCTAATTCCCATCTTACCTCTTCTACTATCTTGCGTATATCACCCCTCCTCGAGGCGGGGGTATCAAGTCTAACTGCCGTCAATTTTTTCCCTAGCGTCTCATATGCCATAATGCTTTCAGTTTTTTCATCTGACAGAGTATCTACAAGAAGTATCCTCGGAACATGAGGATCTACTGCTTTGTCGAAGGCCTTCCAGGCGAGTTTCTGATCTCCGTAGCATAGTACCAGAGCGTGTGGCATCGTCCCCACGGCAACCTTCTTCATCATCCTTGCCGCCAACACGTTGGAAACTCCATCACAACCGCCAATGTATGCGGCTCTCTCGATTGTTGGAGTAATCGATGGGTGAACGCGCCTGGACCCAAAAGAGATCACCTCTCTCACTCCCGCTATCTTCTTGATTCGCGCAGCTTTTGTAGCTACACTACTCGCTGTACATATTAACCCAAGTAGCGGATTCTCATATACGGCAATATCTTGATAGTTAGCTTCTACTTGCATTACTGGTTCATAGACAGGAGAATCCCGATTGGTTAGGAAGACCTCCCCCTCCTCCATCGCATTTACGTTCACAGGTAGGCCCTCCAAGAGCTTTGTCGCTTCATAGATCCCCGCGACCACTCCCCAGTTATCCTCGTAGGGAATGTTTCTGGTATAGACTTCCATGATGACTCTAGGATTGAAGTTGTCTTCCTTCAGAGCCTGTACAGCGTATTCGTAATAGATATCAGTAGTCTCTGCCCGCTTTATCTCCGTCTCTTTAGCGGTCCAGAAGATCCTATCCTCAAGGTCGTAGGGGGTATTCGGCATAGAGCTATAGTCATAAGATTGGCAAATTATGCATTACTAAGGACAAAGACCTTAACTCGGTATCATGATACCATACATACAATGCCACGATCTCGACTGGAACTTGAGCCTGTTGAAGTGAGTCCAGAGGGGACGGGGCTGATTATAGTCGATATGCAAAATGACTTTGTAGAGAAGAATGGCGCTTTGTATGGGGAGGCCTCGGCAAAGATTGTACCAAGTATCAATTATCTGATAAAGACGTCCAGGGATAGTGATGTGAAAGTCTTCCACACCCAAGACTGGCACTTGCCCAATGACGTGGAGTTCAAACTCTGGCCCAAGCATTGCGTTAAGGGCACCTGGGGGGCAGAGTTCACCGACATCGTCAATAGGGACAGAAAAGACGTAGTGATTAAGAAAGGTACTATAGACCCCTGGCTCAAATCAAATCTCGCGAGTCATATCAAGAAGAACAATATCAAAACACTTATTGTCACAGGAACCGTTGTGAACATTTGCGTATTGCACGCCATCGCTGGAGCAGTGATTAGGGGAGTGAGAGTTATAGTTCCAGTAGATTCGGTGGCTCCGTTGACACGAGATGCTCTGCGTCCAACTCTAGAACAATTCAAAAATGTTTACAAGTGCTCTCTCACGGACGCTAAAGGTATAACCTATTCAAATTCAATTTAGCGAATCTCAAGGAGGGTCGAAAAAATCATACATATTCTGATCTTTGGAGTGCTTGCGGTACAACATCTCTTACATGCGCGCGCTTCGTTTAATATGGGTTATTAAAACGCCTGATCCCAAAGCAAGGTTTAGAAATTGACTGGGGGAAATACAGAAAAGAGGATTCTTTCTGATGATTCGACTTATTGGACAAAAGAATGTGAGTGTTTAATGGAGGGTAGTGAAATCGTGTCATTATGTGAAAGACATGCGGTCCTATTCGACGCTATGATGGAGATCTAGAAAATGCCCTCAGGAATCCTTAGAAGCTAGTTAACCGAAATTCACTATCTTCTCGACGGTATCAGAAGGAAGGCGAATTATCCCATAGCGCGCGCGCTTATTTAGAAAAATGAAGGAGATTAAAGCTGAAATAGGGTTGACTTATCTCTTATTCTTTGCGGCTCTCCTGCGTTTTCTTCTGTCTCTAAAGACCCATCCAACAGTGATGGTGCGGATAATGCCAACAGTTGC